>NZ_JBEGDB010000296.1:0-9615 GCF_043638955.1 Bradyrhizobium sp. 31Argb
CCTCCTTGCCGACCAGTTGACCTGTTACCCATGTCGCCGGTCTATTCTGTTACCCATGTAGCCGGTCAGGACCCCGGAGTAGCCCTCTCCCGCAAGGGGAGAGGACGCAGTAATTGGCACCGCGACACGCGACTATCGACTGTCACAGCAGCGCGTATTGCAGGCGTTCGCGTTTTGCCAATAGCGGCAGCGCTTCGCCGGCGATGTAGGTCTTGAAATGCGCGCTGTCCTGATGCGCCTTGAAGGCGGCTTCGTCGCGGAACAGTTCGTAGAACAGGAACTGCGCCGGGTTGTCCTTGGCGCGCGAGATCAGGAACAGCTTTGCACCAGGCTCGCTCTGTGCCTCGGGCAGGAAGCGCGACAGGATATCGGCGATCCGGTCGGCCTGACCTTCCTTCGCCTCCCATTGCGCGACCACTAGCAAGCCGCTGCCATCGACGGCCTCTTTCACGGTCTTGTCGATTGCATATTGACCCATAACCATTGCTCCTTTGATTGGGTTGCGTGGAAGCCGCTTTCTACATCCGCGGCTGCCGATGATAATTCGATACAGGACGAATTATGATCGAAATCGCTTCGATATTGATCGAAGTATATCTGCATATGGAGGCGCCAGGATCGCGTACCGAATGGATCGCGGGCGGGCGACTGGGGAAGCGCCATCTTCCGCCACGGTACCCTTGTGTCCGGCATCGATGCCTATAGAAGGGATGGCGGGAACGGTAGCGGCTGCGGTGGAAAGGCAGGACGATAGGCGTGGACATCAGGAAGGTACGAGATGCTGAAGACGTCGAGCAGGTGGTGCGGGCGGCGATCGCCGCCGAGCAGCCGCTCGAGATCATCGGCCACGGTTCCAGGCGAGAAATCGGCCATCCGATGGCGACCAATGCGGTGCTCGATCTTTCCGCGCTGAATGCGGTCGTCTCCTATGAGCCGAACGAGCTGATCATCACTGTGCAAGCCGGCGCGCCGCTTGCCGACGTGCAGTCGCTGATCGATGCCAAGAACCAGCAATTCGCCTTCGAGCCGGTCGATACCTCGGTGCTGCTCGGCATGAAGGGGAGCGGCACCATCGGCGGCATGATCGGGGCGGGGCTCGCCGGGCCGCGCCGGATCAAGTCCGGCGGCGTCCGCGACCACCTGCTCGGCGCCCATGCCGTCTCCGGCTTTGGCGACAGCTTCAAGACCGGCGGCAAGGTCGTGAAGAACGTCACCGGCTACGACCTCTGCAAATTGCTCAGCGGTTCCTGGGGCACGCTCGCGGTGATGACCGAGGTGACGCTGAAGGTGATGCCGAAGCCGGAAGCCGAACGCACGCTCATCCTGCGCGGTCTCGACGACGTCACCGCAGGCCGCGCCATGACCGCGGCGCTCGGCTCGCCCTTCGATGTCTCCGGGGCGGCGCATCTGCCCAATTCGGCGTTCCGTCCGACCGACGCTGCGCTCGTTGCTCTTGGGGCGCCGGAGCAGGCCGTCACGCTGTTGCGGCTCGAGGGGATTGCGGCATCGGCCGCGCACCGTGCGGCCCACCTCGCCAAGACGCTCGCCTCCTACGGCGCGGTCGAGACCATCGAGGACGCCGCCTCCCTCTCGATCTGGAGCGCGCTGCGCGACGTTGCGCCGTTCGCGGCGGCTGGCGCGCTCGGCGCCTGGCCGGTATGGCGGATCGTCTGTCCCCCGGCCTCGGGCGGCGCGCTCGGGCAGGCATTGGCGCGGGAGACCGGCGGCGATGTCGTCTACGATTGGGGCGGCGGATTGATCTGGGCGGCGGTGCCGCCCAAGGTGGACGCGCAGGCCGCGCAGGTCAGGGGCCGCGTCGAGGCTGCCGGCGGCCACGCCACCCTGATCCGTGCCTCCGAGGAGGTGCGGCGTGCCGTCGACGTGTTCCATCCGCAGCCCCGCGGGCTCGCCGATCTCAGCGAGCGTGTCCGCCAGAGCTTTGACCCCAGGAACATCCTCAACCGCGGCCGGCTGACGCGGGGGACTGCATCATGAAGACCGAATTCTCGCTCGCCCAACTCGCCGATCCCGATATTGCCGAGGCCGACAAGATCCTGCGCGCCTGTGTCCATTGCGGCTTCTGCACCGCGACCTGTCCGACCTATGTGCTGCTCGGCGACGAGCTCGATAGTCCGCGCGGCCGCATCTACCTGATCAAGGAGATGCTGGAAAAGGACAAGCCGCCGACGGCGGAGGTGGTCAAGCATATCGACCGCTGCCTCTCTTGCCTCGCCTGCATGACCACCTGTCCGTCCGGCGTGCATTACATGCACCTCGTCGACCAGGCCCGGGTCAGGATCGAGCGGGACTATCAGAGGCCGTTCACCGAGCGGCTGCTGCGTTCCGTGCTCGGCTTCGTGCTGCCGCGACCCGGCGCCTTCCGCACCAGCATGGTGCTGGCCCGCTTGGCCCGGCCGTTCGCGGCACTGTTGCCGACGCCAAGGGCTGACGCCACTCCAGGCCTGCTCCGGCGAATCAAGGCGATGCTGGCGCTGGCGCCATCCCACCTGCCGCCGGCGGGTCCGTCGGCGGGAAGTGTGTTCCCGGCGGTTGGGACACGGCGGGGACGGGTCGCGCTGTTGCAGGGCTGCGCCCAGCAGGTGCTGGCTCCGCGTATCAACAAGGCCGCCATCAACGTGCTGACCCGCCACGGGGTCGAGGTGGTGCTGGTCAAGGATGAGCAATGCTGCGGCGCGTTGACCCATCACCTCGGGCAGGACGGCGATGCGCTCGCCCGCGCCCGCGCCAACGTCACGGCATGGCGGAATGAGGCGGAACAGCGCGGCCTCGACGCCGTCCTGGTGACCACGTCAGGCTGCGGCACCGTGATCAAGGACTATGGTTTCATGCTGCGCGAGGACCGCGAATTCGCTGCTCCCGCCGCAAAGGTCTCCGCGCTGGCAAAGGACATCACCGAATATCTGGCCGGCATCGAGCTCGATCCGCCGCGCCTCGAAGACGAGATCACCGTCGCCTATCACTCTGCTTGTTCGCTGCAGCACGGGCAGAAAATCACAGGCCTTCCGAAAGAATTGCTTTCCAAGAATGGATTCGTGGTGAAAGATGTGCCGGAGAGCCATTTGTGTTGCGGTTCGGCGGGGACCTACAACATTCTCCAGCCCGACATTGCGATGAGGTTGCGCGATCGGAAGCTCGCCAACCTCGCGACAATCAAGCCGGACATGATTGCTGCGGGCAATATTGGCTGCATGGTTCAGATTGCCGGCGGTACGTCAGTTCCTGTGGTGCACACGATTGAGCTTCTCGATTGGGCGACAGGAGGTCCTCGGCCAGGGGTGAATTGATCGATTGCCTATCGCGCATGAACCGGACCCGGGGGCCGTGTTGGGGCGACGTGGGTAGCGGTTTTCTCCACGACAGGCGCACGCGTTTGCGCGGAGGCCATGCGCGACAAAGGACGGGGCGGGAGGTGCTTCGAACAAGCACGATCCCGATCCGGGCAAGCGGACTATTCGAAGCGCTCGATAGACTGAATCAGCGGCAACAGGAGGATCACGATGGCTAAAGCGAAGAAGGGTAAGAAGGGGAAAAAGGCCAAGAAGGCTAAGAAGGCGGTAGCGGCCAAGAAGAAGTCCGCGAAGAAGGTCGCCAAGAGAACCGCGAAGAAATCTGCCAAGAAGGCTGCCAAGAAATCCGCGAAGAAGTCGGCAAAGAAGGCCGTGAAAAAAGTCGCCAAGAAGGCCGCGCCAAAGAAGGCCGCCAAGAAGAGCGCGGCAAAGAAGGCTGCAGCTCCCAAGCCGGCGGCACCGGTCGCTGCCCCCACTCCCGCGCCGGAGCCCGAACTCGGTCCGAGCTGGGCTACCCCCAGCCCTTCGGAGAGGTCGGAAGGCTCGGAGGACTCCTCTAGTCCGTCCTGACGCAACCAGGCAGCACCTGACGCGAGAGCCGCAGCCTTCACCGCTGCGGCTCTTTCGCTTTCCGGAGCACTGATTGTGGGGCGACACGGCTCGATGATTCGGCGGCGCCTGGACTCGGACCGCTGCAGCAGAGACTCACTCCGCCACGTAGGAGAGGTGCGGATTTACTTCACAAGGCACGGAAGTCGGTAAAGTTGTTGTGAGATTGCAACACCCGCCAACAACCTCTCTCAAAAAGGACGGAACGCCTAAAAAGTCGGCACATGCTCGTCTTTTTTGCTTCAACACAAGGGGCATCGCGTTCCAGATTGCCTGCGGAATTTGGTCGCAGTCGGAGATCGCTCGCCCCGGGGGGCCGGAGGAGCTGGACTGTTTTCTTGAACGTGTGGGGATCCTTTCATGAAGAAACTGGCTTTGTTAGCAACGGCGCTGGCAATGTTCTCAAGCTCGGCAATGGCCGCCGACATGGCCGTGAAAGCCGTTAAGGCGCCGCCGCCGCCCCCATTCGAACCCTGGGATTTCGCCTTCGGCTCAGCGCTGATGAGCGACTACGTGTTCCGCGGCATCACCCAGTCGAACCACAAGCCTTCGGTCGCCGCTTATTTCGAGCCGCGCTACAACGTGACCAAGGACCTGCAGCTCTACATCGGCGCCGCCGGCGAGAGCATCTCCTTCCCGAACCGCGCCGCTGCCGAGATCGACATCTACGGCGGTATCCGCCCGACCTTCGGCATCTTCGCCTTCGACTTCGGTGTCTGGGGTTACCTGTACCCGGGCGGCTCGTGCTTCAACTCCGCCGCGATCCCGGGCTCCGGCATTCCGGGCTCGGACTCGAGCTGCGCCGCCAGCCCGTTCGGCAACTCTGACCCGATCACGGGCGGCCTGCCGATCAACGGCAACTTCGCCAAGAAGAGCGCGAGCTTCTATGAAGGCTACGCCAAGCTCAACATCAACATCAACGACCAGTGGGCGGTTGGCTTCAACGAGTACTACTCGCCGAACTTCCTGAACCTCGGCGCCTGGGGCAACTACGCGTCGGTCACCGCGAAGTGGACCGCGCCCTCGACCATCTTCGGTTCTACTGGCATCGGCATGTATGTCTCGGGTGAGTTCGGTCGGCAGTGGCTTGGCACCTCCGACTCCTTCTATGGCACCACCGTTGCCAGCCCGCTTGGCGGCGGACCGTTCCCCGGTGGTATCCCGGAGCCGAGCTACAACACCTGGAATATCGGCATCGGCTTCACCTACAAGGTGTTCACGCTGGATCTGCGTTACACCGACACCAACCTCTCGAAGGGTGATTGCAACGCCTTCACCAGCGACTACACCGCCCGCTTCGACGGCAGCTTCACGCCGATCAACCCGGGTGGCTTCAGCTCCAACTGGTGCGGCGCGACGGGCATCGCCAAGCTCTCGGCTGACCTGACCGCGATCTCGAACCTGAAGTAAGTTTCACACGCGTGGATCAAGGGGGCGGCGGAGCGATCCGCCGCCCTTTTCATTTGCGGCGGTGGCGCGTGCTGCGCAAGCAGGGCCGACTGCGTCGTTGAGCGCCGTAGCCCGGTGGAGCGCCAGCGTAACCCGGGACCGCCGGTAGACGCTAATGCAGGTGTCCAGGGTTGCGCGTTCCGCTCCACCCGGGCTACGCACGACGTGCGTATCCCGCTTTAAGACGACGCGGCGACTTTGGCGGTATCGCGCAACCCGAACCGGTCGCCATCGCGGACCAGCGCGATATTGCGCTGATGGAATTCCGCCAGCGTCGAGCGGTGGCCGATCGAGACGATCGTGGTGGCGGGCAATTCCTCCATCAGCAAACGATAGAGGGCAGCTTCCGAAGGCTCGTCGAGCGAGGCCGTCGCCTCGTCGAGGAACAGGTAGTCGGGCGCATGCAAGAGCGCGCGCGCCAGCCCCAGGCGCTGCTGCTCGCCGAGCGACAGCATCCTGTTCCAGTGTCCCTCTTCCTCCAGCCGTGAAGCGAGCTGCGGCAGGCCGATCTGGGCGAGCACTTCGCTGATCCTGTCGGCGCTGAACTTTTCGGCTTCGGCGGGATAGACGATCGCCGCGTGCAGCGAGCCGATCGGGAAATAGGGCTTTTGCGGCAGCATCATCAGCGAGGCGTGCTCGGGAATGAGGATCGAGCCGCTGCCGAACGGCCAGATGCCGGCGACCGCTCGGAACAGCGT
Organism: Bradyrhizobium sp. 31Argb; assembly: GCF_043638955.1. NCBI lineage: Bacteria > Pseudomonadati > Pseudomonadota > Alphaproteobacteria > Hyphomicrobiales > Nitrobacteraceae > Bradyrhizobium > Bradyrhizobium sp. 31Argb. The sequence continues at coordinate 6,065 of NZ_JBEGDB010000296.1, forward strand.
CGACTTGCCCGCGCCGGACGGCCCGGTCACCAGCGTGCGTTCGCCGGGCCGAAGCTTGAGCCCGGTCGCTGAGACCAGCGGCGCGCCATTGGGTAGTTTCACGAGAAGCTCTTGCAGCGCGATCGCATCGCTCGCCGCGGGCGCCGCTTTGACCGCGGCGGGGTCGGTAGCGAGCCTCTCCGCCTTCGCAATCGACCGCTCGAAGCCATCGAGACGGGCGACCACTGCGCGCCATTCCGCCATGGTGCGATAGACCGATATGAAGAACGACAGCGCATCCTGCACCTTGCCGAACGCTTCCATGATCTGCATCACGGTTCCGAGCTGGATCTTGCTGGCGAAATAGGCCGGCGCGGACAGAATGACGGGAAACACCACGGCGGCCTGCGAGTAGCTCTGCGTGAACGCCGTCAGCCGCTTGGTCCGGCTCATGATGCCGTACCAGTTGGAGACCACGTGGCCGAAGCGCGTCGATAGCTGCTCGCATTCGGCGCGATCGCCCTTGAGTAGCGCGATCTGTTCGGAGTTCTCGCGAACCCGCACCAGGTTGAAACGGAAATCGGCTTCCAGCCGCTGCTGATCAAAATCGAGTCGCACCAGCGGCGAGCCGATCCACTGCGTCAAGGCCGTGCCGAAGATGGCGTAGACCAGCGCCCCCCACACCAGATAGCCGGGGAACGAGACGTCGCTGCCGAACAGATGCAACGGCGCCGCCGCAGACAGGCCCCAGAGAATTACGACGAAGGATGCCAGCGTCACGATCGAGCTCAACAGCCCGATACCGAGCCCCAGCGTCTGACTAACGAACATCTTGATGTCGTCGCTGATGCGCTGGTCCGGGTTGTCGGCGGCATCGCCGTGAAGCTGCATGCGGTAGTGGTTGGCATCGTGCAGCCATTCGCCGAGATATTTGCTCGTCATCCAGCGGCGCCAGCGGATCTGAAGCCACTGGTTGAGATAGAGCTGATAGATCGACAGCACGGTGAGGACCGCGGCCAGCACGCAGAACACGATGAGCTCGCGGACGAAGCCGTCCCAGTCCCGCTCCTGCAGCGCGTTGTAGAAACGATTGCGCCACTGGTTCAGCAGCACATCGTTGGCGACCAGCGCTAGCTCGATCGCGATGACCGCGGCAAGCAGGCCGCGGCCGGCCCATTTGTCTTCGGAGTTGAAATAAGGCGCTGCAATGCGCCACACCGTCGCGAGCGTCGAACGAATGTTGTTCACAGATTAGCGTCTCCGGGGGACCGCCTACAAAGGCTTGAAAAAACGGGACAATCAGGGAACCTTCAGACTAAAGTCGTGGGTTCCTCGGTCAGCGTCCACTTGTCGCAGCATGATAGTTAACCCTAGCATGCCAGGGCGACGCGGGGCGGCGGACTTTCTGATTTCGCGAGGTTGTGAGCGTTTCGGCGGTGCCGACTCGATTGCGCCCGGTGCGCCGGGTCCATGCCGCAAGCCGCCGGCGGGAAGCCGCCACTGGGGAACCTTGGGGAGGAACAACAAAAATGTGGAACCAAATCTACAACCCGCTCGGCAACGCCGCGCTGTCGACGATCGCAGCCGCCGTTCCCGTGGTCACGCTGCTGGTCCTGATCGCCAGCGGCAGAGTGAAGGCGCATGTCGCCGCCATCATAGCCGTGATCGTGACCAACCTGATCACGATCTTCATCTTCACCATGCCCGTGAACATGTCGGTCCGCGCCACGTTGCTCGGGGTGGTGACCGGCTTTTTCCCGATCGGCTGGATCGTGCTGAACGTCATCTTCCTCTACCAGATCACGGTGGCGACCGGGAAATTCGAGCTCCTGAAGCGCGCGGTCGGCGGCGTCACCGAGGACCGGCGCTTGCAACTGCTCCTGATCGCGTTTGCCTTCGGCGCGTTCTTCGAAGGCGCCTCCGGTTTCGGCACGCCGGTTGCGATCACGGGCGCGATCCTGATCGGGCTCGGCTTCTCGCCGCTCGCGGCTTCCGGTCTGTCGCTGATCGCCAACACCGCACCGGTCGCCTATGGCGCGCTGGGCACGCCGATCCTGGGTCTCGCCTCGGTCACCGGGCTTGACCCTTACGTGCTTGGCGCGATGGTCGGACGGCAATTGCCGTTGTTCTCGCTGATCGTGCCGTTCTGGGTGGTGTGCGCGTTCGCCGGCTGGCGGGGCATGAAGGATGTCTGGCCGGCGATCCTGGTCACGGGCGTCTCCTTCGCGGTCCCGCAATTCGTGATCTCGAACTTCATCAATCCCTGGATCGTCGACATCGGCGCCTCGCTGATCTCGATGGGCTGCCTGATCCTGTTCCTGCGCGTCTGGCAGCCGCGGCAACTCTGGCTGTCGCCGGCGCTGCGCGGCCACGATGAATCGGCCGCCACGATGGCGGCGCCGAAGGCGCTGGACAAGACGCCGCTCACGCAAGGCGAATTGTGGAGCGCGCTTCTGCCGTGGATCATCGTCTGCATCCTGATGCTGATCTGGGGCAACGGCGCGTTCAAGGCCTGGGCGAACGCCAATTTCGTCTGGAACTATCCGGTGCCCGAGCTCGACAAGCTCATCAACAAGGTGCCGCCGATTGTCGCCAAGCCGACGCCGGAAGGCGCCGTGTTCAGCTTCACCTGGCTGTCCTTCACCGGCACGGGCATGCTGATCGCGGCGATCATCTCGGGTCTCTTGATGGGCTTCTCGCCGATGAAACTGATCACCGCATATGGCCGCACCATCCGCCTGTGCGCGATCTCGCTGATCACGATCTCGGCGATGCTCGCGATCGGCACGCTGACGCGGCTGTCCGGTGTCGACGCTACGCTCGGCCTGGCCTTCGCCGCAACCGGCGTGCTCTATCCCTTCTTCGGCACGCTGCTCGGCTGGTTGGGCGTCGCGCTGACCGGATCGGACACCGCCTCCAACGTGCTGTTCGGCAACCTGCAGAGGATCACGTCGGAGCAATTGGGCTTGTCGCCGATCCTGATGGCCGCCGCCAACTCCTCCGGCGGCGTCATGGGCAAGATGATCGACGCACAATCGATCGTGGTCGCCTCGACCGCGACCAACTGGTACGGCCATGAAGGCTCGATCCTGCGCTACGTGTTCCTGCACTCGATCGTGCTGGCCTGCCTCGTCGGCCTGTTCGTGACGCTGCAGGCCTATGTCTACCCGTTCACGGAGATGGTCCTGAAGTAGTCGCTCCGGCTCGTAGCCCGGGTGAAGCGCCAGCGTAACCCGGGTCCGCTCGTAGACACTGACACAGATGTCCCGGGTTGCGCGTTCCGCTCCACCCGGGCTACGAACTCGTCTCCGCATGGCCGCCTTGGCCATCGTCAGATGCGTCCAATAGAAGAGCGCATCGCTGATCTCAGAGAGAGTTCATGGTTCCACGGAATTGCACCAGAACAGCCGTCGCCCTGGCGCTGCTCGCGACCACGGTTGCGGCAGGTCCGGCGCGCGCCGAGGAGGAGTTTCCCTTCGGCTTCGAAATATCGCTCGCGTATTGCCTCACCTGAGGATGTTACTTTCGCTTGACGGATGTAGCTCCGACTGTCGGCCGGTCCGAGGTTGCGT
>NZ_JBEGDB010000297.1:0-9608 GCF_043638955.1 Bradyrhizobium sp. 31Argb
GTGACGAAACAATCCACGAGATCTTCCTAGCCGACCAGATCAGCCCTCAGTGCGTGGTCGCCGGATGACGCTCACGAAAGACCATCTGGAGCACGCCGCCGAAAACAAAGAGCACACCAAGCCATATGAGGGTCATGCTCGTCTCCTGCACCAGTGAATGCCGAGAGGTCGCTCCGCCGAGAACCGTCGTCCGTTTGATGACTCGGGATTAGAAGAGCCCTGAAAGCCGAGGCAGCGCGCCGCACATGGGTTGCGGATCATGTCCTCCGAAGTTCAGGCTATGCCAATCCTAAAGCATCCTGCTTAGTCTTCGTCCGGCTCGCGCACGACCGGCGCTTCGTCGGTTCCGTTCTCTTCGTCATCTTGGTCGTCGTCCGCGTCCTCTTCGTCGTCATCGGGATCTCGGGGCGGCATCGTGTTGCGTATGATAGCGGAGACACACCAGTCGATCCTGGTCGGAACTACCTCGCGGATTTGTAGGGTCATGTTGTTGCTCCTCGGATGTAACCCTGGGGCCGTTTACCTCTTTTTCGGAATTGGGTTAGGCGCGGCGCGCGTGTAGCGGCAGCCCTTGGCGCAAAGCGGACCCCGTCCGAGAAGGGCCAACAGATGACATTCGAAATGAAAGAGGCCGCCTGCTGAGGCGGCCTTCTTACTTCAGCGCTGCAGTCCGGGCGACATTATCCAATCAATCATGTGAGAAGCTGTTTCGGCTTGCCGAGCTTTGCGAACGAGTCGCTGCCTCTTGTAGCCGAGCGGGATGCCCTGGGCCTCCCTCGCCAGACGCTGTGCCTGGTCCGCGAGCACTTCTTCCAAAGTGGTGTTCCTGAAGCGACGACGCTTGATCATGCCCTCCTCCATATTGTGCAGGCGGGAGCGCAATCGGGCTCTCAGCCACCGGGTGCCTACGGAGCCCCGTGGTTTTTGCCGGTGATGCCAACATAACGGGCTGTCGTAGCGAAGGTTGCTAATCTCCTTCGAACTCCGTGGGTCATTTGCGGCGATTGGTTGCGTCTGATCACGTCCGACCCACCCTTTGCAGCCGACGCTGGGTCGAGTGTCGCGTTGGTCGGATAGGAGCAAATAGGCGACATAGCAGTGTGCTCGCCTATTGTCCGGGTGGTTCAATGTCAAAATTGCCGTATGCAAATACGAGATGCTGTACCCGAGGACGCGCCCGCTGCCTGTATCGTGTTGAAACGGTCGATACTGGAGCTTTGCGAAGCTGACCATCGAAACGATCCCTCGTCACCCCCCTGAAAACTGATCGGTTGTTGCTCCGGCCAACATGCACCGACGCTGCCCGCGCCTTTGAAATTCAGACGGACTGGGAGGTGACGCGAATGCTGTCCTTGAATTCGCTATGGTCGCGATCGTCTACAATACCAGCAGGTACGACCCTGCCAAACGGCTGAAGCAGGGACACCTTAGCGACGGGAAGTATTACGGCGAGTGGATTTTTAAGTACCTGAAATTGTCCCGCACCGTCGATGCCGGCCGAGCGGTTGCGACCGGACGCTATGTGGTGATCGCGCGCGGTGGTCTCAAATTGCGAGGCGGGCCAGGAACGAACTTTGATTCCGACAAGACGCTTCCGGCCGGCACCGAGTTGAACGTGATCGAAGTTGACAGCCACGATCCGTCCTGGGTACGCGTGGATCTCGAGGCGGACGGTCTTTTCGACGGCTACGTCTTTGCCAGTTTCCTTGCGCCGGCTGAACAGCATGTGGCCGCGCGAGAGGACGTCTTGGAGCCGGCGTGAAGCTCCTTGTTCTCAGTTGCACCGAGGGCTTCGCCGACGTCTCAAAGTCTCGCCGTGCCGGGATCGAGAACGAGGCGGATGCGGCCGGCGATGACGTAATTGTTCGGGCTCATCGCCACGTGCTGGCTTGCTGCCTGGATATCGCGGAGCGCCCGCTCCAGCGGGCAGGATTCGAAGATCGAGATCGCGCCCGCGTCCGCTGCGAGCAGATGGACGATCCGCGATGCGCTCTCCGCAGCATTCGCGCATGCCGCGCGATAGGCGGCGCGTGCATTCGTCGTCGGTTCGCCACGCTCGGCGTCCTCCATGAGGTCCGTCATCGCATCGGCAAGGAAGGCCCGCGCCGACCTGTACAGCGCTTCGGCGCGCCCGACGCAGGCCTGCACCGTTTCACGGTCGCGAAGCACGGCCGAGTTACCGCTCCGGGATCTGGTTTCGGCCAGGGTGACGAAGCTCTCGATGGCGCCGCGGGCGATCCCAAGCGGCACGGCCGCTATTGTCCAGGGAAACAGGGTTGCGGGCGGCAGGCGGAACATGAGGCCGGGTTGCGACGGGCTCGGCTCCAGGAAGCTGTGCGTGTGCGCGGCAGGCACGAGTACATCGCGCGCCTGGAAGTGACAGCTTCCGGTGCCACGGAGACCCGATACGTGCCAGGTGTCGTCAAGTTCGACGGCCTCGCGGTTCATGTAGCAACACAAGAGCCGGCTTTCGCCATCCGTCTTGTCGGCGGCAAGACCCATGAACAGTGTCGCTCCATGGGCGCCGCTGCCGAACGGCCAGCGTCCGGAGACGCGGTAGCCGCCGTCTGACGGGAGCGCTTCGCCGATGGCGCCCGTTGCGCTCGCGATGAAGGCCCCAGGATCGGAAAACCAGCGGCGCGCGGTCGGCTCGGGGAGGTAGCCGCCGATCCGGCTCATGCCCGCACCATTGCCGACGATCCAGCCGAGCGAGCCATCGAGCGCGGCGACGTGCTCGACCACCGCCATGAATTCGAGCGGTGACAATTCCGGCCCGCCCAATGCCTTGGGAAGCCACAGCCGGAACAGCCCGGCGGAAGCGAGTGCCGCGAACATCGCCGGAGGGAGCCGGCGGTCGCGATCGAACTGCTCGCGCAACTCCGCGACCAGCGGAGCAAGCGCCGCAATGGCCTCCAGATAGTGCGCGACGACAGGAGAATGATCGATCCGCATGTTGGGTCCGATGCTGCTGAACCGGCGGCCGCAATGGTCTCACGGCGCTATTGTCGCGGCAAAGTCGAATATCTCAGTCGCTGGATGAATTGGATTCATCTAGACTGCCGGCATGAGAAAGCTCCCGCCGCTGGGATCCCTTCGCGCCTTCGAGGCCGCTGCCCGACGCCTGAGCTTCAGGGGAGCGGCGGCGGAGCTCGGCGTCACGCCGACTGCCATCAGCCATCAGGTCAGGATTCTCGAGGAGATATGTGGACGGCCGCTGTTTCGCCGGCGCCCGCGACCGCTGGCGCTGACCGATGCGGGCGAGCGGCTGTTTCCGGTGATCCGGAACGGCTTTGATACATTCGCGTCCGTCGTCACCGCGGTGTCGACAAAGACCATCAGGACCACGTTGCGCGTGACCAGTCCGAACGCGTTTGCGAGCCGCTGGCTGGTGCCGCGCCTGCCGCGATGGCGCAAGCTGTACCCGCAGATCCGGCTCGAGATCATCGGCACCGACGCCGTGCTCAATTTGCGCGCAGGAGATGCCGATCTCGCGATCCGCTACGCCCGGACGATGCCGACCGATCTGGCTGCGCGGGAAATCTTCCGGGACAGTTTCTTCGCGGTCTGCAGCCCCGCGCTATTGAGAGAAGGCGTGCCGGCGATCACGCGCGCCGCCGACCTCCTGCACTATCCGCTGATCCATTACGACTGGCTGAATGGGGATCGCGAGCCGCCGAGCTGGTCGCGATGGCTCGCCGTCGCACGCTCCGTGGACCCGGATATCCCTGCTGCAACCGAGCATTGGGACCTGAGCTTCCGCGAGGAGATCCACGCCATCGATGCGGTCGCGGCGGGGCAGGGGATCGCGATCTGCAGCGACGTCGTGGTGAGCCATGAGATCGAAAGCGGCGCGCTGGTAAAGGCGCACGATCTGGCGCTGCCGGGCTACGGCTTCTATGTCGTTCACGTCCCCGACCATCCGCGGCAAGCCAGCATCGAGGCGTTTGCCGCGTGGATGCGGTCAGTGGCGTAGACGCGACGCCACGAACTTGTCGCGGTCCAGGGACATCATCACATCCTGGCGCAGCGCGTAACTTCGGTTCCGCGTCAGGAGCCGACATCGAGACGGTCTAGCCGTATCGGGGTGAGTCAAATAGACTGGTCGCTGATCTGGATGGACGCGGACAGGCATTTCAACCGGGACATGGCATGGTAAATCGGTTCATCACGGCGCAATCCACCGTGGAGACGCGGCGTTGGGGGAGGCCCGCCATTGTGACGTTCGCGGCGCTGGCCGCACTGGCGGCGCTGACCGCCGACGCCGCGGCGAGACAGGCGCGCCCTGCGCCGCCCACCGAGGCGACGGCGCCGCGCGATGCAGGCGAGCCGATCATGGCGATCGTGTCGATCAAGACCCAGCAGGTCACTTTCTATGACTCCGAGGGCTGGATGCTGCGCGCGCCGGTGTCGACCGGCACCAAGGGACGCGAGACGCCTGCCGGCATCTTCGCCGTCATCGAGAAGGACAAGGACCACCACTCGACCCTCTATGACGATGCCTGGATGCCGAACATGCAGCGCATCACCTGGAACGGTATCGCGCTGCATGGCGGGCCGCTGCCCGGGTATGCGGCCTCGCACGGCTGCGTGCGGATGCCCTACGACTTTGCGGAGAATTTGTTCGACAAGACGCGGATCGGTATGCGGGTGATCATCTCGCCGAACGACGCGACTCCCGTCGAGTTTTCCCACCCGGTGCTATTCGTGCCGAACGCGGCGGCCGTCGCGGCTGCTCCGGCGCGTGCCGAGACGCTCGCCCGCGAGGCGGACGAGGCCGCCAAGGCAGCCGACGAGGCGAAGAAAGCCGCCGCGACAGCGGCGCGCGAGACAGCATCGCTTACGGCGTCGCTGCGCAAGCTGGAGGGGCTCAAGACCCGCGCCGATGCTGAGCTCGCGTCCGCCGACAAGACGCTTGCCGCCGCAAAGACGGACGAGGCCAAGGCGCGGGCCGAGGAGCAGAAGGAGAAGGCCGCCCTGAGGGCCACGGAAGCGGGGACGCAGCTCGACACCGCCAAGGCCGACGCGAAGTCGAAGCTTGCCGCCGTCGCCGCTGCAAAGGACGCCGCCAAAGCGGCCCAGACCAGGAAGGTCGACACCGCCAAGGCGGCGAGCGAGGCGAAGCTCGCGCTCGAGCCGGTCTCGGTCTACATCAGCCGTGCGACGCAGAAGCTTTACGTGCGGCGCAACACTCACAAGCAGTGGCCGGACGGAGGCGAGGTGTTCGATGCGACCATTGAGGTTCCGGTCACGATCCGCGATCCCGATAAGCAGATCGGCACGCACGTGTTCACGGCGATGGCGCGCAACGACGCGGGCCTGCGCTGGACCGCGGTTACGATCGACAACGGGGACGACGCCAACAACGCGCTTGACCGCATCACCATCCCGCAGGATGTGCTCGATCGCATCGCGCCGACTGCATTGCCGCGATCCTCGATCGTCGTCTCGGATGAACCGCTGAGCCGCGAGACCAACTATCGCACCGAGTTCGTCGCGGTGCTGAACAACCAGCCCCAGGGCGGCTTCAAGATGCGCCGGCCTACGGTCGTCGATGTCCCGGTTGCGAGCGGCAACGACTGGGGCAACAACAACGGCTTCGGCTTCTTTTTCCAGCCCAATTGGAACTCCCAACCTGGCAATCCGCGTCCGCGCGCCGGCCAAAACTATCAACCGATGCAACCGCGCTGGTGGTAAGACGCGGCCCGCCCCGCGCGCAGGCCGCTTGGTTGCTCAGCCCCTCTGGACGGGCAGGATCGATCGGATCCGCGGCCTTATATAAGTTGCTTCAACCACCAGAACCTACGAGTGCAGCGGCGGGAGCGCACTCCGCAATATCGAGCTTGAAATCCCCATGAGTCCCGTGAAGGGATCATCCAGCTCCAAAACCAGAAAGATCGCACCGGCAAACGACAGCGCGCATACAAACAGCGAGATGGTGACGACCATATTCGCCCGCACGAACAGGGTGGCGCTCACAAAGATCACGCTCAGCCAAAATACCATGATTATCAGAAAAGGCGTCGGAATTGAACTGCCGGCCTGCGTAAACAACCGCAGTCGCATCTGTGCGCCATCTGTGAAAGCCGCAATGGCGCGAGACTGCAGGGAACGTTGCATATCGCTGTTCGGCGATAGCCGTTCGAGTTCATTATAGAATGTCCACGCCTCTACGCTGGACTCGAAGCGCGCGGGTTTCCCGGCTGAGTTCGCTTGCTCGTGCCAAATGCGATCAGCCATCGGTGGTATGCTCTCCCGCAGGAGCTTTCGGACAGGGGTTGCTTCCGGCCCATATTGCGTAACCAGATCGTCCAGAAGGATGATCGTTGCGGTCAACTGCCGGACCTGGTTTGCTTTTTGGTCGAACGTGGTTTTTGCGGATGCGATCAACAGACCCAGCACGAGTGCGGTCAGTGTGCCAATCAGGCCCGCGGTCAGCTTTACGACGTCCTTGGAGTCCGAGTGCAAGTGATGTTCCGACAACAACGGCCGAACGGCCATCCCAGCCAAGGCGCCGCCAAATATCAGCGCGAACACAAGCAACGAAATCGATAGATTCATCATATTTGCGAATGCTCCACCATCTCGGTGACGATGCTGATCCTGGCTTCGATTATGCGGGTTTGTCTAAAGACCCGTTCTTGAGACCAAGTTCAAGCAGAACCGGACGAGGACCCGCGCGTCTCAGCGCGAATGCGGGGGGTGTCGCGATCGTCACGAACGTTGTGGTGAGATGCGGTGGACGGGGTGTCACGACTGACGAGCGTGGCGCTCACGGACAGCTAAGTCGTGTGGTCCTGTAATCCACTGCTTTTTTCGTTTGCCGAAGAACGGATAAAATCCCGTAGACCAAATAGTTCGGCGATCGGCGTAGAAATACAGTAGGCCCGCCCGTCTCAGGGGGGCTCCAATAGGCCCTGGTTTCAAACCGGTGATGTCCGCTTGTCCCGAGTAGCGAAGCAAAGGCGGCTGGGCCGCTAAATGGCGATGCCTAGAGCATGATCCGGAAAAGTGGAGACCGGTTTTCCGAAAAAGATCATGCTCAAACAAAAAGCTAGAGTGGGATGACGATTCGAAGAAAAGTCATCGCGTTCTAGCGACGCCACCGCTGCTTCACGAGCTCTCATCAACCGCGATCTACAGGCGGCCCGAAAAGCCAGTCCACGTTCCATTGCAAAGGAGCGGAACGAAGTCGGCATGTCGGTTGCGCGTGGGCAAGCTTCAGTTCGCTCGGTTGGGCGGTAGCGAGCGTCCTCTCCATCGCGAGATCGAATGGGGTTGGAATAGAAGCAGCGATGCCGGCCCGAATGGGCTCGCCCAGGGATATCGCCGCAATCGTGATTATCGCTACAGATACCAGGGTTACAAGCACATCGGTCATGATGCGCGTCGAAAAGTACTTCGTCATGGCTTGAGCCCTCACGGCCGATAGAAGCGCATGCTTACAATTGAGTTCGTATGCAAATGTCATGTGAACGGGAGTTCACCGCGCAAAGCGGGTCATCCATTAGTAGTATGGCCGCGACCAACTATGTAGCAGTGATCCAGACCTAAGAAGCCAATCCGTTCAGCCTCTTGTTGCGCGAAACGGATGCGGCCACCGGATCGCGCTTGCGGATTTGCGCTTGGCTCCGGAAAGCGGCCAAGAGAAGCCGCCGCTAGGCCCATCCCAAGCAAGGTCCGCTTTACATCTGAAAGCGGACCTTGACGGCTCAGGCAGCCAATGTCGGCTACGGGCCCAAACGCGGACATTCGTAGGTGGTGAAGTAGCGAATAGGTGGTCGACTCGACCCGTCGCGTTCCACTCGGACGCAATTGATTCGGCTTAGCCCCGCGCGAGAGAGCTTACGGAGGCGCTGCCCCGGTTGGGCGGCGCCTTGGGTTCGCTGTCGAGCTTGAAAACCTGATCCGGAATGAAGCTGTCCCGGTTCGGCATCTTGACTTTCGACAGCAACTCTTTGTCGAGCTTGCTGTCCGTCGGCACGTTTCCGTTTAGACTGAGAACGTAAGCGGCAACCGCATAGGTGTCGATAGCGCCACAAACTGCATCGAAAGGGGCGATCTATGAGCATCACAGAACTGGGAGATCTAGCGAAGTGGCTGGAGGTGACACAAAGCGTAGTGGCTATCATCGGACTCCCAATACTCACGCTGACACTGCTGATGATTGGGCGCCAAGCGCAATACGCGCACCACACGACAATGAGTCAAATATATCAAAATACAGCCGATGGCTTTGCCACCGTGCAGAGATATTTCATGGACAACGGCCTTGCTGACGCAGGCACCGCTCCTAATCCTGTTCACCGATGGCTTGGGCGTAGGTTTTGCCGTACGGATAGAAGAGGTCCTTGCGGCCTTGCTGCCACGCCGCCTTGAGTTCGGGCGTTGTGATGTCCCAGTCTGGCCGGCATTTCTTGGTAACGACACGTAGATCCTGGCGGAGATCTTCCATAGTGGGCCGGCCAAAGAACCAGTAGCCATTGTAGATCTTGTAAATGACAAGGCCGGGCTCGAGGACAATCACATGGGGGATCATCGGGTCGTGGGCCGGATCCGTATATTCGGCGATATCGAGATCCTTTTGGACGATACGCCTGGTGTCCGAGAGGAAGGGCCAATGAGCGCCGACACCGCTGCGATATTCGTTCGTCTCAGTGATGTTGTCAGTGCTGATCGTGACAAGGCGGCAATAGCCAACCTCCATCTCACGATGGAGTTCAAGAAGCCCTTCAGCCTGTCTGCGGTCCTTGGGGCAGAATCCGCCGCGGCTGAGGACGAGCAGCATCGGATGCTGGCCTTGCAGTTCGGAGAGCTTACGGCGTTTCGCCGTGTGGTCGGAAAGTTCGTAGTCGGGGAAGATGGCACCTGGAACAATGTCAGATCGCATATGAAACGCTCCTTAGTTCGATGCGTGGCGCAACCCTGGTCCCGCACGTAAGCGAAATAAGCTTCCCGATCCAAAAGCGTGTCGAGTTCAGAAGGCTCGGCGAGCTTGATGTTGTAGATCCAGCCGGCGCCTCGGCGTCTTCATTTGTGAGTTCGGGCTTGCCGGCCAGCGCTTCCTTTGCATCGGCAGTGAATTTTTGCGCCCAAGCTCAGGACAATGCGACGCTGCAACCGAAAGATAGCACAAATGAGCAGCTTGGAGTAGAGCTTCTCAATGCCTTCAAGACGGCAGTGGTTGCGAATATCAGCGCAAATCGTGGGCATTCGGTCCCTGCGTCCGTAAGAGCAACCCGCTGTTGAGAGGGCCATCAGGCTAATCGAGCAGAATTCCCTTCAGCAACCCACGCGAGGCTCGCGTTTTCGATGGTCGGCTTTGGGGCCAAATCCGGACTGTTGCACCGCAAGGACATGCACTCAGCCGATCGTTTTATCGGTGCGCGAGCACCGTCTGGAGCACGTCGATCACTGCTGTCAGATCCGAATTGCTTGGCGCTTCGTTCGGCTAATTTGTGAACTACGTCACATGTCCGACTTGCGATCAACTGTAAGGTTTGGCGGTGGGCGCAGGCTGAATTCGATCGACATCGCTAGGCCGTGTGGACTCTTGGGATTCTCAAATCAGATTGAACGTGATTCAAGGCTTTCTTTTAGGAGGAAGCCTT
>NZ_JBEGDB010000298.1:0-9456 GCF_043638955.1 Bradyrhizobium sp. 31Argb
AGGCTTCCTCCTAAAAGAAAGCCTTGAATCACGTTCAATCTGATTTGAGAATCCCAAGAGTCCACACGGCCTAGAGCCCCGGCTCTGATTCAATCAGAACCGAGGCTCTAGATTCTTCTTTTGACGCGTTTTCTTCACGCGAACCGGTATCCACTTCGCTCGAAAACGCTCTAAATCCCCGCCGCGGCCGGCTGCACGGCGGCCGTGATCAGCTTCACCGCATCATCGCTCGCCCATTCGGCCGGCCCCGCGATGGTCGCGATCTCGCAGCCGTTGCCGTCGACCAGCATCGAGGTCGGCATCCCAAGTGCCTTGCCTATGCTCTTAAGATCTTGGAAAACCTTGGCTTTCGCGTCGCTGAAATAGCCGAGCCGGGTCAGATTGGCGTCTTTCAGGAAGTTCTTCGGCTTGTCGAAGTCGCGGGTGTCGATGTTGATCGCCACCACCTCGAAATCCTTGCTGCCGAGCCTGGCCTGCAGCGCGTCCAGCGCCGGCATCTCCTTGCGGCAGGGCACGCACCAGGTGGCCCAGAGGTTCACCAGCACGGTCTTGCCGCGCCAGTCGGACAGCTTCCTCGGCTTGCCCTCGGCGTCCTCGAAGGCGAGGTCCGGCACCCGCAGGGGTTTTGTCGCCATCGTCAGCGCGGCGAGTTGGCCCTGCGCCAGCGGGGTGAGCTTCTTCGCCAGATCGACCGCGCTGCTGCAGGCCGGGTCGCCGGCCGGGCCGCGTCGCATCAGCCCGCCAAATCCGGAGACGCCGGCATAGCCGATCAGCGCGCCGACCAGCACTGCGCCGATTACGAGCGGGATCCGGCGCGCGGCGCCACGGGACGGGGGAGTTTCGGGCATATCGTTTGTCATTCCGCGTCAGATATGGCTAAGCAGGGCCCGCGCCGGTGGCCGGTCGGTTTTGACGGTCGGGCGATCAAGGGCGGGCCTGAAGTTTTAAGAAGTCGTGAGCAAGCAATCATGAGCAACAAGATGTGGGGCGGGCGGTTCTCCGAACGTCCCGACGCGATCATGGAGGAAATCAACGTCTCCATCGACGTCGATCGTCACCTTTATGCCCAGGACATTGCCGCGTCCAAGGCCCACGCCGCGATGCTCGCTGCGCAAGGCATTATCACCGCGTCTGATGCGAAAAATATCGGCAAAGGTCTAGACACGATTTTGTCAGAAATCGACAAGGGGTCGTTCGATTTCAAGCGCGCGCTCGAAGATATCCATATGAACGTCGAGAGCCGGCTGTCGGAGTTGATCGGCCCGGCCGCCGGCCGGCTGCACACCGCGCGCTCCCGCAACGATCAGGTCGCGACCGACTTCCGCCTCTATGTCCGCGACACCATCGACGAGACCGATGCGGCGCTGGCCGCGTTCCAGCAGGCGCTGGTCGAGCGCGCGCTGGAACATGCCGGGACGGTGATGCCGGGCTTCACCCATCTGCAGACCGCCCAGCCCGTGACCTTCGGGCATCATCTGCTCGCCTATGTCGAGATGGCGGCGCGCGACCGCGGCCGCTTCGCTGACGCCCGCAAGCGGCTGAACGAATCGCCGCTCGGCGCCGCCGCACTCGCCGGCACCTCGTTCCCGATCGACCGGGCCGCGACGGCAAAAACGCTCGGCTTCGACCGCCCGATGGCAAATTCGCTCGATGCCGTCTCCGACCGCGATTTTGTCCTGGAAACCCTGTCGGCCGCCGCGATCACGGCCGTGCACCTGTCGCGCTTCGCCGAGGAGATCGTGGTCTGGACCTCGCCGCTGGTTGGCCTGGTGCGGCTCAGCGACAAGTTTACCACCGGCTCCTCGATCATGCCGCAGAAGCGCAATCCGGATGCGGCGGAACTGGTGCGCGCCAAGACCGGTCGGGTGATCGGTGCGCTCACCGCGCTCCTGATCGTGATGAAGGGCCTGCCGCTCGCCTATCAGAAGGACATGCAGGAGGACAAGCAAGGCGCGATGGAAGCCTTTGCCGCGCTCTCGCTCGCGATCCGCGCCATGACCGGCATGGTCGAAGACCTCGTGCCCGACGAAGGGCGGATGAAAGCCGCGGCCGGCGAGGGCTATGCCACCGCCACCGACCTCGCCGACTGGCTGGTGCGGACCCTGAAAATGCCGTTCCGCGAGGCCCATCACGTCACCGGCCGCATCGTGGCGCTGGCCTCGGAGCGGGGCGTCGGCCTGCACGAACTGCCGCTAGAGGCGATGCAGGAGGTCGAGCCGAAGATCATCGCCGACGCGCTGAAAGTGCTGTCGGTCGAATCATCGGTGAAAAGCCGCACCAGCTACGGCGGCACCGCGCCCATGAATGTGCTTTCCCAGGCGAAGGCCTGGGCAAAGCGGCTGGAAAAACAGCGAAAATTGGGCTGAACGACAAATTTCGCTGCAATCTCATGGTTATCCGGGGGCTCGCCAGAGCAAATCAATGTTTGTATGGTGCGGCCCGCATTGGGGATTTCGTCGTGACCAGTAACCACCGCCTGACCCGGTCGGGATGGGCTCTCATCCTTGTCGGCGTTGCCGCGCTGACGCTTGGCGGCTGCGGACGCAAGGGACCGCTCGACCTGCCGCCGACCGCGAGCTCGGCGCAGACGCCGGCCGCGCCGGACGGCGATACCGAGACCCGGCGGGCAGCCGAGCCCAGCCTGTTCAATCCGAACTACGGAACGGATGCGCCGCCGGCCGCGGCCAAGGGTCGCCAGCGATCCTTCGTCCTCGATCCGCTTCTCGACTGAGCGCGCCATGAATCATTTCGACTATCGCGACGGCGTGCTGCACGCCGAAGCGGTTGACCTGTCCAAGCTTGCCGAGATCGTGGGCACGCCGTTCTATTGCTATTCGACTGCGACCTTGGAGCGCCATTACCGGGTGTTCACCGAAGCCTTCGCCGGCGAGAAGGTGCTCGTCTGCTACGCCATGAAGGCCAATTCCAACCAATCGGTCCTGCGCACCTTGGCAAAGCTCGGTGCCGGCGCCGACGTGGTCTCGGGTGGCGAATTGAAGCGGGCGCTCGCCGCCGGCATCCCGCCGTCGAAGATCGTCTTCTCCGGCGTCGGCAAGACCGAGGCCGAGCTGCGCGCCGCGCTTTCCGCCGACATCCTCTGCATCAACATCGAATCCGAGCCCGAGCTCGAGCTGTTGTCGCGCCTTGCGGCCGAGATGGGTAAGACCGTGCGCATTTCGGTGCGCGTCAATCCCGACGTCGATGCCGGCACGCATGCCAAGATCTCGACCGGCAAGTCCGAGAACAAGTTCGGCATCCCGATCTCCCGTGCGAGAGACGTCTATGCCCGCGCCGCGAAGCTGCCGGGCATAGAGGTGCGAGGGGCCGACATGCATATCGGCAGCCAGATCACCGATCTCAGCAAGATGGAGACCGCGTTCCGGATCCTTGCCGAATTCGTCCAGACCTTGCGCGCCGACGGCCACAACATCTCGCATATCGATTTCGGCGGCGGCCTCGGCATTCCCTATTACATGGACCGCGAGGCGCCGCCGGCGCCGGACGCCTATGCCGCGATGGTCAAGCGCGTGACGCATAACCTCGGCTGTACCTTGATGTTCGAGCCGGGGCGGATGATCGTCGGCAATGCCGGCATCCTGGTCACCCGCGTGATCTATGTGAAGCATGGCGATGCCAAGAACTTCGTCATCATCGATGCCGCGATGAACGACCTGATCCGGCCGACGCTGTACGAAGCGCATCACGACATCCTGCCGGTGCGGCAGGCCAAGAAAGACGCGTCCATGATGGTTGCCGACGTGGTCGGCCCGGTCTGCGAAAGCGGCGACTATCTCGCGCTCGACCGTTCGCTGCCCGAGCCCAAGCCCGGCGATCTCCTGGCCATCATGACCGCCGGCGCCTATGGCGCGGTGCAGTCCGGCAGCTACAACACCAGGCCCCTAGTGCCGGAAGTGCTGGTCAAGGACGATCAGTATGCCGTCGTGCGCCCGCGCGTCGAGGTCGAGGCGCTGATCGCGATGGACAAGCCCGCGCCGTGGCTGTGAGCGGCGATCGGGAATTAATTCATTTAAACGTTCGTCGCGATTTAACAGCTTGTATAATTCAGCTTAACGATCGGAAAATCCGCGCGACAGCGGAAATTTTCAATAACCAGGCCTCCCGGGCGAATTCCCGGTGGAGTGCGGAAGCTTGAGGAGCCGTTTTTTGATCCTGACGGACAGCCTGCGCAGCTTTGCCTTAACAGAACAGTGATCACACCATCTCACAGCCGCGGAGCAGCGTCCGCCGGCTCTCGGTGCGACTGATAAGTCTCGGAGACGGCGCAGTATTTTCACTTTTTGCCCCGTATGCCTGCGTCATTTTCGCATGCCTGCCATTTAAATATTAAATCTCCGTTGACAGGTATTTAAATTCGAGTGAGATTAATATTATCAAATACGGCTGTGTGGGGAGCAACAATGTCATTGCCAGGCTGGGTTCTCGCGATTTTCCTCTTGATGGCGGCGGCGGTGCCCGCCGGTGTATATTTCACGGCCACGCTGTTCTTCCCTCCCGACCAGGTCTACACCTATGTCGGCCAGGGAACGTATCGTGGCGCGCCCGGCCCGCTCGCGGGCGCAGGACTTCCCTTCCTCGTCGCTGCAGGCGTCTATTGGTACGTCAGGCGCCGTCGCAACTCGAAATAGCGCTTGCGCTGTTAGGGGCCACAAAAGCGACCGACACAAAACATCTTCGTGGAAATCGCAAAGACCGCCGCGAGGCGGTCTTTCTTTTTGACTAAAGTGGTCTTTATTTTTCGATCTGAGCGTCACCTTGCTCGGTGTCGTCCCCGCGAAGGCGGGAGTCCCATAACCACAGGATGGTGTTTTAGTGCGAGCAAGCGGTTGCAGATTCATACGTCACTAAACCCTGTGGTTATGGGTCCGGGTCCCGGCTTCGCCAAGAGGCTTCGCCGCGGCGCGCAAGCCCGGGACGACAGCTACCCCGGGATGACATCTTGCTTCGATGGCTCACTATCTTGCTTCGACGGCTCACTTCGCCGCGTGACTGCCCTTTGCGCCACCGACCACGACGGCCGCCGCTTTCTCGATCGGCTTGATCGCGGAGGTGAAGTCGGACTCCGGGCCCGTCTCGCGGATCACGGTTTCCCAGAGGCGGCCGACGGCTTCGGCGACTTCCATCGACAGGCCGAGCGACTTCATCTCTTCCACGCACAGCCGCACGTCCTTCACCATCAAGCCGGTGGCGAAGCCGAAATCGAACGTGCGCGGCAGCACCGAACGCGGAAACTTGTCGCGGCTCGCCGTATTCATGCCCGAGCCCGCATTGATGACATCGATCATCACGGCCGGATCGAGCCCGGACTTCACGCCCATCACCACCGCTTCCGAGGTCGCAACCATTGCAGTCGCCGACAGGAAATTATTGGCGAGCTTCATCGTCTGCCCCGAGCCCGGCTTCTCGCCGATGAAGAACACTTTGCCGATCACGTCGAGCGCCGGCTTCAGCGCCTCGTAGTCCGCACGCGGACCGGAGACCATCACCGCCAGCGTTCCTTTTTCGGCACCGCCGACACCGCCGCTGACGGGGCTGTCGATCTGCACGATGTTGCGCTTCGCCAGCAGGCCGTGGATGCGTACCGCCATTTGCGAGCCGACGGTTGAGAGATCGACGAAGCGCTTGACGCGCTTGCCCTCGATCACGCCGCCGGCGCTGGTCGCGACCTCGAGCGAGGCCTGCAGCGAAGGCAGGCTCGCCATCACGGTCTCGACCCGGTCGGCGATCTCCTTGGGCGAGGACGCGGCTAGCGCGCCGCGCGCGGTCAGTCGCTCGACGGCCTCCTTGCGCGTATCGAACACGGTAAGTTGATGCCCGGCCTCGACCAGCCGGCGCGCCATCGGGAAACCCATGTTCCCGAGGCCGATGAATCCAATTTCCATGGTGTTTCCTTTGTTGTTGCTTGCGAGGGCCGTTGCGGCGAAACAGCGCGCCACACACTCACTGTCGTCCCCGCGAAGGCGGACCCATAACCCAAGGCAGAAGTTGTGGCGCCGGGCCGTGGCCCCAGTTTTCGCAACCACATCCGCCTGTGGTTATGGGCCCCGGCTCGCGCTTCGCTTGGCCGGGACGACGGCGCTACGCCTTATCGATCTCGGCGAACACTTCGCGCGCGATACGGAAACTGTCGACGGCGGCGGGCATGCCGCCATAGATCGCGACCTGCATCAGGATCTCGCGGATTTCGTCGCGGGTGACGCCGTTGGTCAGCGCGCCCTTCAGATGCGCGCGCAATTCGTGCGGCCGGTTCAGGATCGAGATCATCGCGATGTTGAGCATGCTGCGGGTCTTGCGCGGCAATTCCTCGCGGCCCCATACCGAGCCCCAGCAATATTCGTTAAGCAGGTCCTGGAATGGCTTGTTGAAGCTGTCGACGTTCTTCAGCGCGTTGGAGACATAGGCCTCGCCGAGCACGGCCTTGCGGATTTCCAGGCCTTTGTCGTGCGTCTTCTGGTCCATGACGTTTCCTCATGCAGTTCAGAGAGCATGATCCGGAAAAGCGGAATCCGGTTTTCGATGCTCGGACAAAAAGGTGAAATCACGGTCCGATTTCGGATCATGATCTGGGGTTGTGGTGGCAGGACGTTACGGGGTCGCTCACGCGCAGTCACGCCTTCGTGTTATGCGTAATTCCACGTGTGGGTTGCCGGAACGGAACGGGTGCCTCATTGCCGCCCTTGTGGTAAGGTGACCTGTCGGGCAACCCGGAGATTTTCTTGAGCGGCGACCCCACTGAACCCGCGCGCGAGCATAACGCCGTCGCGCGGCTAAAATTGACCGAAGCCCTGCAGCGGGCACAATACGCGATCGCGTGGGAGCGCGGGTGGCCGCATCTGGCCCGGTTTCTGACCGTCATCGGATTGTTCCTGGTGGTTTCCTGGGCCGGACTCTGGCTGGCGCTGCCGCTTGCGGTACGCCTGGCCGGCGTAGGCCTGTTCGCGCTGCTGGCGCTGGCCGCGCTGCTTCCGCTGGTTCGCTTCCGCTGGCCGACACGCGAGGAGGGCTTGAGCCGGCTCGATCGCGGCACCGGCATCCGCCATCGTCCGGCGACCGCGCTGACCGACACGCTCTCGAGCCAGGACCCGGTCTCGCAGGCGCTGTGGCAGGCACAGCGCGAGCGCACGCTGGCCTCGCTCAAGCGCATCCGTGCCGGCCTGCCATCGCCGCGGCTTCCGATCCACGATCCCTGGGCACTGCGGGCGCTGGTGATCGTGATGCTGGTCGCCGCCTATATCGCCGCGGGCGATGAACGTTCTCTCCGTTTCGCCTCCGCCTTCGATTGGAATGGCGTGCTGGCGCCGACCAATATCCGGGTCGATGCCTGGGTGACGCCGCCGAACTATACCGGCAAGCCGCCGATCATCCTGTCATCGGCGAACCGGGAAGCGGCTGCCGCCGAGAGCGGGCCATTGGCGGTTCCCGCCGGCAGCACGCTTTTGGTGCGTTCCAGCGGCGGCAATATCGATGTCGTGGTCGGTGGCGGCGTGGCCGAGGTCGCTCCGAGCGGGGAGGCGCCGAAGGGCACCAACGAGCGGCATTTCAAGATTGCAGGCGACGGCACCGCGCATGTCCGCGCGCCGGCCGGCCAGCCGCTGTGGCGTTTTACCGCAACGCCTGACCGTCCGCCGTCGATCGCCCTGGCCAAGGATCCGGAGCGCCAGGCGCGCGGCTCGCTGCAATTGTCCTACAGGCTCGAGGACGATTACGGCGTCACCGAAGCGCGCGCGCAATTCGTCGCGCGTCCGGGCGATGCACCGAAGGACCCGAGCCAAGCGGGAACCCAGGCCGGGACCAGGACGGCAGAGGTGCGGCCGCTGTTCGAGCCGCCGCAATTCCCGCTCGTGCTGCCGAACGCGCGCACCCGCAATGGCGTCGGCCAGACCGTCAAGGATCTGAGCGAAGACCCCTATGCCGGCGCGGATGTGACGCTGACGCTGACGGCAAAGGACGAGGCCGGCAATGAGGCCAAGAGCGAACCGTTCAACATGCGCCTGCCGGAGCGGTTGTTCACGAAACCGCTGGCGCGGGCGCTGATCGAGCAGCGCCGCATTCTCGCGCTCAACGCCAACAGGAACGCCGATGTCTACGCCGCGCTGGACGCGCTGTTGATCGCGCCGGAAATGTTCACGCCCGAGGCCGGCACCTATCTCGGCCTGCACAGCGTGGCGCGGCAGCTCGAGGCCGCCCATACCGACAACGCGCTGCGCGAGGTCGTCGCCAGCCTGTGGGCGCTTGCCGTCACCATCGAGGACGGCAACATCACCGACGTCGACAAGGCGCTGCGCGCGGCGCAGGACGCGCTGAAGCAGGCGCTGGAGCGTGGCGCGAGCGACGAGGAGATCAAGAAGCTCACCGACAATCTGCGCGCGGCGCTCGACAATTTCATGCGCCAACTCGCCGAGCAGTTCCGCAACAACCCGCAGCAATTGGCGCGTCCGCTCGATCCCAACGCCAAGGTCCTGAGCCAGCAGGACCTGAAGAACATGCTCGACCGCATGGAGCGGCTGTCGCGCTCCGGCGACAAGGAGGCGGCAAGGCAGTTGCTCGATCAGCTCCAGCAGATGCTGGAGAACCTGCAGATGGCGCAGCCCGGCCAGAGCGGCGACAACGACATGGAGCAGGCGCTGAACGAGCTTGGCGACATGATCCGCAAGCAGCAGCAGTTGCGTGACAAGACCTTCAAGCAGGGCCAGGATTCGCGACGCGACCGCATGCGGGGCAAGCAGGGCGATCAGTCCATGGGCGACCTGCAGCAGGATCAGCAGGCGCTACGCGACCGGCTGCAGAAGTTGCAGGAAGAGCTCGCCAAGCGCGGCATGGGTCCCGGCCAGCGCGGCGAGAAGGGGCAGCGCGGCCAACAAGGACAGCAGGGCCAGCAAGGTCAGCAAGGTCAGGGTGGCCAGGAGGGCGATCAGGGCGACGGCGAGGACGGGCTCGATCAGGCCGATTCCGCGATGGGCGATGCCAGCGGCCGGCTTGGCGAAGGCAATGCCGACGGTGCGGTGGACTCGCAGGGCCGCGCGCTGGATGCGCTGCGCAAGGGCGCGCAGAGCCTCGCCGAGGCGATGCAGCAGGGTGAGGGCGAGCAGGCTGGCGACGGCCCCGGCAACCGCGTCGGCAGGCAGCAGAGCGGCGGCAACCAGACCGATCCGCTCGGGCGCCCCCTGCACGGCCGCGAGTTCGGCGACGACTACACCGTCAAGATCCCCGGCGAGATCGACGTGCAGCGCGTCAGGCGAATCCTGGAAGAACTCCGCCGCCGCCTCGCGGACCCGGCGCGACCGCAGCTCGAACTCGACTACATCGAGCGCCTGCTGAAGGATTACTGAGGCAGCTCGGCCTCCACCGTCATTGCGAGCGAAGCGAAGCAATCCATAGCGGTGTGCCGAGTATGAACGACAGCTTGGAGGTGGAAGTCCTCTATCCAGCCTGATGACG
>NZ_JBEGDB010000299.1:0-9450 GCF_043638955.1 Bradyrhizobium sp. 31Argb
GATAGGCTGGTCGCTGCCGGAAAGGAAAAAATGGTCATTCGCATTGCGCTCGCCCGTAAGCTCCTGGTCCGCCTCAAAGCCAAAGCACGCGAGGCGCGTGCCGCTTACGCCAATGCAACTTGACAATCCAGATAGTCGCTCATCCCAGCCCTCTCCCCGTAAGAACGGGGAGAGGGAGAAGATCACACGTGACGGCCGATCGCGAGCTGGTAGATGGTGATCAACACCTCGAACAGGATCAGGAAGACGATGATCATCTCGAGACGCAGCGAGCGGCGGGTGTCGATGATATCGGTCAGGACCTGCGCGGTCTCGGCGATGACCGCGAGCTTGCGGTTGAGCGATTCGGCGCGCTCCTTCAATTCATATTCATCCTCGAGCCTGGCATAGAGCCGCTCGAGCTGCGGCTTGTCCCAGAGGATGTCGGGCTTCTCGGACACTTCGACCGGGCCCGAGACGCGATGGCGAACCAACAATGCGTTGCCGATGTGCTTCAGGATCGCGTTGCGGCCGCGATGGATCTGCCCGCTCTTGGCGAGGTCGCGCGCGAATGGCTCGGTCATGTCGAACACCGCGGCGACCTCGCGCTCATGCCGCGCCAGCACGACGCTTTTCGCCAGCGCCTCGCCGACCAGGATCAGCCGCTCCGGCGACAGGCTCTGCAGATAGATCGGCCCGCCCGGCGGAATTTGATCGTCCTTCTCGGAGGCGAGCTCGATGGTGGCGCTCTCCTCCTCGCGCCGCGCAAACGGCGCGACCAGGCGCGACTGCAGCCCGCGCAGGAACTCCTCCTCCTCCAGCGCATTCAGCCCGATCAGGACCACGACGCCGTAACGGAACAGGATCGCGACACCGTTCTCATTGACGCGGAATGCCAATGGCGTCGTCGCCAGCACATCGCTGCGCTCCAGCCCCGATGTGTTCAGGCGTTCGGCCACAAAGAAGGCGCGGGCCGTGGTGCGCGGGCCTCCGAGCGGCGACCGCGAAACCTGGCTGACGGGATGTTCCGATACGGTGGATGCCATTCCTCTTACAGACTACATGTTCAAGAACTGTGCAATGCTATCACAGTCCGGCCCGCGACCGCATGGCGTTCCCGGGACGTGTTGACGCGATTTTCCCAGCGCATAAGGTGCCGCTATGGATAACAAAACCGAAACAAAACCGAAGGCCGGCGCCATCATCGTGCCGGTGACGCTGTTCGAGCAGAACTGCACCATCCTCTGGCACGAGCCGACCAAGAAGGCGGTCGTGATCGACCCCGGCGGGGACGTCCCGAAGATCCAAGAGGCGATCAAACAGACCGGCGTCAGCGTCGAGAAGATCTGGATCACCCATGGCCATATCGACCATGTCGGCGGCGCGGCTGAATTGCGCGACGCGCTGAAGGTGCCGATCGAGGGCCCGCATATCGCCGACAAATATCTGCTCGACAATGTGGTCAGCAGCGGCGCGCGTTTCGGCATGAGCGGCGTGCGCGACTTTGCGCCGGACCGCTGGCTCGAGGAGCGCGAGCAGGTCACAATCGGCGAACTCACTTTCGAGATCCTGCATTGCCCCGGCCATTCGCCTGGCAGCATCGTGTTCTTCAACCGGGAATTGCGCTTCGCCCATGTCGGCGACGTCCTGTTCAACGGCTCGGTCGGCCGCACCGATCTGCCCGGCGGCAGCCACGAAACGCTGATCAGGTCGATCAAGGAGAAATTGCTGCCGCTTGGCGACGACGTCGGCTTCATCTGCGGCCACGGCGCCGGCTCCAGCATCGGCCAGGAGCGGATGACGAATCCGTTCATCACCGGCGAACTGTGAGCGACGCCGCGGCTTGTCCTCGCGGCGCCAGAATTACTTCATCAAACCGGCCGCAGTCAGCGCCCGGGTGATCACATCGCTGATCTCGCGAGCGCGGCCGCGGAAGCTGTGTGACGACGGCGCAGCCTGACGGGAGGGCGTCGCGCGCGGCAAGGGCATCGGCTTTGCCGGCTCCTTCGCGACCGGCTTGGTCACAGGCTTGACCACCGGCTTTGCGGCTTCTCTGGCAACCGGCGCGGGTCGGCGGGCCCGTTCGGTGAGGCCGAAGAAGTTCGCGATGTGGTAGGACGACGAAATCCCGGCCTCGATCAGGAAGGCGCCGGCTTCGCCATAGCGCTCGTCATTGGCGGCGATGCCGAGCGGCGTGCCGTGGGCCATGCCGGTGATGGTGTAGGACTCGACCACGGTCTCGCCGTTCGAATCCCACCAGACCTCGCGCGGATAGCCGTCGACCATTGTCGCCGCCATCGGCGCCTCCGGCAGGCCGTGCACGTCGAGCCATTGCCTGACGATCGCGTCCGCATTGCCGGGATTGACGGTGCGATCGGCACTGCCGTGCCAGACCGAAACCTTCGGCCACGGACCATCGTGCTTCCAGGCGCCGCGCACGAGATCGCCCAGTTCATTGGCGGTGCGCGACGACGCCTGCATCATGCCATTGAGGGCTTCGCGCAGATTGGTGGCGATGCCGAATGGGAGGCCAGCAACGATCGCGCCTGCCGCGAAGACATCCGGATAGATCGCAAGCATCACCGAGGTCATGGCGCCGCCGGCGGAGAGCCCGGTGATGTAGATGCGGCGTGGATCGAGCTTGTGATCGATGACCATGCGCGCGATCATCTGACGGATCGAGGCAGCCTCGCCCTTGCCGCGTGTGATGTCCTGCGGATCGAACCAGTTGAAGCAGGTGTTGGCGTTGTTCGCCGGCTGTTGTTCCGGCAATAGCAGCGCAAAACCATGGTGACGCGCAAGCGTCGACCAGCCCGCACCGAGATCGTAACCAGCCGCGGTCTGGCCGCAGCCATGCAGCACGACCACGAGCGCCGCGCCGCGCGGCATTCCTTCCGGCACGAACGAATACATCTTCAGCGCGCCGGGATTCGATCCGAACTCGGCGGTCTCGACCAGCGGACTATCGACATCAGGTGCAAGGCTTCGCCGGTAGACGGCGGCAAACCCATTGAATCCATTCAGCCGGGGCAGATGGCTTAGGAACTCGATGTTCTTGGCAAGTGACAACAGCAACTCCTGAGGTGATTTCGACCAGCCTCGGCCAAACACATAGTTGCTGCAGCGCAAAATAAAAAGTCCGTATACTGTCATTCCCCGCGAAATCGTGAGGCGGGCGGTAAATTCGTGATCCAAGATTAATTTGTGATCATGTTGCGCGCCGCATCCTTGACAGGAATGCGGTGCAAATGATGATCGACAGCCCAAACAATGCGCATGCCGAATGCAGCGCCAGCCGCGCTGAGCCTGCGGCTTCGATCGCGAAGAACACCGCGCCAATTGCGGCCACGCCGGCCGCATTTCCGATCTGCGCCGTGGTGCCGTACATGCCGGAACCCGCACCCGCGCTCGCAGGTTTCACCGTCGAAAGCACTGCACTCGAGAGCGGCGCCATCACCAATCCTTGCCCGTAGCCGAAGATCATCAGCACCAGCGCAAGCGACAGCGCGGAAGGCGCCTCAACCAGCGCTGCCGTCGCGGCAATCGCGACAAGGCCTGCGATCTGCAGCGCGCAGCCCTCGATCAGCACCAGCGTGCCGCGATGCCTGGCCCGCGCGCCGCTATGGCGCGAGGCGACCACGAAGGTGAGTGCGGCCGGCATAAAGACGAGACCAGCCTGAAGCGGCGGAATATGCAGCGCGTTCTGCATGAACATGGTCATGATCAGATAGAACGAGAGATTGGCGAAGAAGAAAAAGAACACGGCGACCAGCCCGCGCATGAAGGCTGCGTCAGCCAGCAGCGCGAGATCGATCAGCGGCATGCCGCCACTGCGCGAGATCGCACGCTCGAGCCGGACGAACACGGCGATGATCACAGCGCCGCCCGCCATCACCAGCCACACCCAGGGCGACCAGTGCACATCGTGGCCGAACAGCAGCGGTCCGATCAGGCACAGCAATCCCGCAAACAGCACGACCGCGCCGGGAAGGTCGAGCCTCGTGCCGGCGCGATGCGGCACCGTCGGCATGATCCTGAGCGCGGCGGCAATGATGACGATGCCGAAGGGCACGTTGACGAAGAACACCGCGCGCCAGCCAAGCCCGGCGAGATCAAGCGTCACCAGCACGCCGCCGAGCAGGAAGCCGGCGGCGCCGGAGAGGCCCAGCACGATGCCATAGATGCCGAAGGCACGGGCGCGCGCCGAATCGGCAAACAACAGATGCAGCGTCGCCAGCACCTGCGGCACCATCAGCGCCGCGGTCGCGCCCTGCGCCAGTCGCGCGATGATCAGCTCGGGGCCGGATTGCGCAAACCCGCACCACAGCGACGCCAGACTGAAGCCCGCAACGCCGGCGACGAACACGTTCCTGGTGCCGTAGATGTCGCCGAGCCGGCCGCCGGTGACCACCAGCGTCGCATAGGCGATCAGGTAGATCGCGATGACGGCTTCGATCTCGGCGGCACTCGCCTGCAGCTCCACCGCGATCGTCGGGATCGCGACATTGACGATGAAGGCATCGACCCCGAACATGAATTGCGCGGCGACCACTGTCGCCAACACCCACCAGCGCCGCGAGGAATCCACTGACATAGTGCCACTGACATAGGTGACGATCTGGTGCATGGCGGGCCGTTCCGTTCAAAATCTGTTGTGCCCGCAAGCTACAGATTCGGCGCATTCCGGCGATTACCTCCGAGGTAAGCTTCGCAGTAGGTCCGTAGCCCGGGTGGAGCGCAGCGCAACCCGGGACCGCCGCGTCCGCGGCGAACAGCACCCCGGGTTACGCTGCGCTCCACCCGGGCTACGGGGCTGAAATTCCGGGCGGCGGCAGGCTGCGCCGCCTGCGCAACAACCATGCAGGCCCGGCGGGCTCGAAGCATTGCGCCGGACCTGCCCTGCCCGTAGGGTTGCTGCAACGCTAACGACAACAATAATCCTGGAGAAAACACCCAATGGCGCGCCTGAAATTCGGAGCTTTCCTCGCCCCGCATCACCCGATCGGCGAGCATCCGCTGCTGCAATTCCGCCGCGACCTCGATTTCGTCCAGCAGCTCGACGAGCTCGGCTATGATGAGTTCTGGTGCGGCGAGCATCACTCCTCAGGCTGGGAGATGATCGCCTCGCCGGAGATGTTTCTGGCGGCCGCCGGCGAGCGCACCAAGCGGATCAAGCTCGGCACCGGCGTGATCTCGCTGCCCTATCACCATCCCTTCAACGTCGCCCAGCGCATGGTGCAGCTCGACTACATGACCGGCGGCCGCGCCATTTTCGGCTCCGGTCCGGGCGCGCTGGCCTCCGACGCGCACACGCTCGGCATCGACCCGATGACCCAGCGCGACCGCCAGGACGAAGCGATCGCGGTGATCCGCCGCCTGTTCAACGGCGAGCGAGTCACCGCCAAGAGCGACTGGTTCGTGATGAACGACGCCGCGCTGCAGATCCTCCCCCTGCAGGAGGACATGCCGTTCGTGGTGGCCTCGCAGATCTCGCCCTCGGGCATGACGCTCGCCGGCAAATACGGCATCGGCATCATCTCGCTCGGCTCGATGTCGACGCAAGGCCTGATGGCGCTGCCGCAGCAATGGCAATTCGCCGAGGACGCCGCAAAGAAGGCCGGCACCACCGTGAGCCGCTCGAACTGGCGGGTGCTGCTCTCCTGGCACATCGCCGAGACGCGCGAGCAGGCGCGCCGCGAGGCCGGCGCCGGGCTGATGCGCTGGCACAACGAATATAATGTCGGCACTTTGATGCGGCCCGGGCTGACCGCGTTCTCCTCGCCGGACGAGGCCGTCGACAAGACCGCGTTCGTGGAGGGCGCCGCCTCAACCATCGGCACGCCTGATGATCTCGTGAAGATGATCAAGAACCTGGTGCAAGTCTCCGGCGGCGTCGGCACCATCGTCGGCTTCGCCCATGACTGGGCCAACCCGGAAAACACAAGGCGAAGCTGGGACTTGGTGGCGCGCTATGTGATCCCCGAAATCAACGGCTATATCGACGGCCTGCGCAAGTCGCAGAAATTCGTGATCGAAAATCGCGCGATCTTCGAACGCGCCGGCCAGGCCGTGATGGCCAAGATCATGGAGAACGACAAAGCCGCCGCCGCACTCGCGCATACCGGCCCCGGCCGTGTCGCGATCCCCGCCGTCAACGCGCCTGATTTGCAGGAAGCCGCGAAACGCAAGGCATGAGGGACGCTCTCTCCGCTCGGATGATTCGTAGCCCGGGTGGAGCGAGAGCGTAACCCGGGACACCTGTTTCGGCGGTTACCGGCGTCCCCGGGTTGCGCTGCGCTCCACCCGGGCTACAGACTCGCTATTGATCCAGCCGCAACCACGCTCCATCATTACTGACACACAGTCATGGTGGAGCAATGCCCTTCGACGGCCGCCTGCTGGCGGGAATCAGCGTGTTGGCGGCGGTGGTGCAGACCAAAAGCTTTGCCCGCGCCGCCGATACGCTTGGAATCACCGCCTCAGGCGTCAGCCGCGCGGTTGCGCGGCTTGAGGCGCGGGTCGGCGTGCGGCTGTTCGATCGGACCACGCGCTCAGTGGCGCTGACCGACGAAGGCCGCCGCTTCTATGAATAGGTGGCGCCACTGCTGGCGGGGATCGAGGACGCCGCGAGCACCGCGTCGAAATCGGCCGGGGTCGTCCGCGGCCGGCTGCGCGTCGACATCGATCCGTATTTCTCGCGCGTGATCCTCTCTGGCCGCATCGGCGGCTTCCTGCGCCAGCATCCGGAATTGACGCTGGAATTGATCACGCGCGAGCATGTCGGCGATCTCGTCGCCGATGGCATCGACGTGGCGATGCGCTTCGGCGAACCTCCCGCCGGCACGCTGATCGCGCGCAAACTGCTGGAGACGCGCGTGCTGACCGTCGCCTCGCCCGGCTACCTTAGGAAGCACGGCCGTCCCAAGCATCCTAACGAACTGCAGGATCATTCCTGCATCCAGTTCATTGATCCGCTGTCCGGACGTCTCTTCGAATGGGAATTTCACGCCGGCAAGAAAGTGCTGCCGGTGAAGACCTCGGGTGCGCTGGTGCTGACCGACGTCGGCACGATGATCAACGAATGCATCGCCGGCACAGGGATCGCACAACTGCTGGCCATCGGCGTGCAGCCGCTGCTGGACTCGGGCCGCCTCATCGAATTGTTTCCGGACTGGCCGGGCGAAACCTTCCCGCTCTACGCACTGCATCCCTCGCGCCACCATCCGCCGGCGAAAGTCCGCGCCTTCATCGAATTCGCACTGAAGGCCGCGCAGGGAGCGACCCGCTCGCGCGCCAAGTGACGGCCTTTCTCCCTCTCCCCGTTCTTACGGGGCCGAGACGAGCAGAGCTCGCTCTGAGAGGGTTGGGGTGAGGGGCTCTCTCCGCGAACACGGTGACAGACGGACTCGCGGAAGCTCCCCCTCACCCGAAATTCAAGCTCCGCTTGAATTTCGACCTCTCCCGCAAGCGGGGCGAGGTGCACCCGCCTCACGCTTCCATCAGCAGCTCTTTGCTGATTTTTGGTCACCAGTCATCTGACATATCCGCACTGGGATCATCAGTGTCGAGGTGAAAGAGTTCATCCCGTCGGATCAAACGATCTCGGAAAGGACCTCTCTTTTGGCAACCAGGAAAACCGTTCTCATCATCGGCGCCTCCCGCGGACTTGGTCTTGCGCTGGTCGAGCAATATTGCGGCCGCGACTACCAGGTGACCGCCACGGTGCGTACCCCGTCGAAAGCGCTGGACGATCTTGCCGTGCGCTTTCCCGTAAGCCTCGAGATCGAGACCGTCGACACCACCGATCCGGCCTCCATCAAGGCGCTGAAGGGGCGCCTCGGGAGTCGCATCATCGACACCTTGCTCGTCAATGCAGGCATCTGCCTCGCGCGCGAGAACACGCCGATCGATGCTGATGTCGAGGACTTCGTCGCCATGATGGTTACCAACGCGCTGTCGCCGATGCGCGTGGTCGAGACCTTCGAGGACCAGGTGCCGCCGCGCGGCATCATCGCGGTGATGTCGTCCGAACTCGGCAGCATCGCCGCCAATCGCGGCTTCTGGGAGCTCTACAGCGCGAGCAAGGCCGCGCTCAACATGCTGATGAAGTGCTTCAGCCAGCGGCATTCCGGTGACCCGCGCGCGATGCTCTTGATCGCACCGGGATGGGTGCGGACCGAAATGGGCGGCAGCGAAGCAATACTCTCGATCGACGAAAGCATCACGCCGGTCGTAACCGCAGTAGAAGCCCGCGCCGGCAAGCCTGGCCTGAAGTTCATCAATCGACACGGCGACAGGCTGCCCTGGTAGCCGCCTCCATGCAACCACGTAGCCCGGGTGAAGCCAACGGGTCGCGCGGCCGGCGGCGCTCATATCAGGCAAAAGGAGAGAGACATGTACACCGTCATGGGAGTCACGGGAAAAGTCGGCGGGGCCACCGCTCGCGCCCTGCTCGCACAAGGCAAGCGACCGCGCGTCGTCGTGCGGCATCGCGCCAAGGGCGAGAGCTGGGCCGCGCAGGGCTGCGAGGTCGCGATCGCCGATCTCGATGATGCCGAAGCACTCGGCCGCGCCTTCGAGGGCGCGGAAGCGGCGTTTGTGATGCTGCCGCCGCTGTTCGATCCCTCGCCCGATTGGCGCGAGGCTAGAGCGATGATCGATACGCTGCGCGCGGCGCTGACACGCGGCGCGCCCAAACGCGTGGTGGCGCTCTCGACGATCGGCGCCGATGCCGAGCGGTCGAACCTGCTCAGCCAGCTCGGCCTGCTCGAACGCGCGCTGTCGACGCTCGCCATGCCGGTGACCTTCCTTCGCGCCGCCTGGTTCATGGAGAATGCGGCAATCGATCTCGCCTCAGCCCGGGATCACGGCGTCATCAGAAGCTATCTGCAACCGCTCGATCGTGCGGTGCCGATGATCGCCACCGCCGATATCGGTAACGCCATCGCCGATCTGTTGCAGCAGCAGTGGAGCGGCACTCGCATCGTCGAGCTCGAAGCTGCAGAGCGCGTCAGCCCCGCAGCTATCGCAGCGGCGTTCTCCAGGGCGCTCGGCAAGCCAGTCAGGGCTGAAGCCGTGCCGCGCGAACAATGGGAGGCGATCTTTCGGGAGCAGGGCATGCATAACCCCCTGCCGAGAATGCAGATGATCGACGGCTTCAACCAGGGTTGGATCGATTTTGCCGACAAAGGTGCCAATGCCTGCAAAGGCTCGGTGTCGATCGAGGCTGCGATCGCCGCGCTCGTGGAGGGCAATACCTCGGCATGAGCTATCCGTCATTGCGAGCCACCGGGTCGGCGCTACCGCGCCGACCCGGTGGCTCGCAATGACGATGTGGAGACAATGGGTGCGACAAATCAACCCGACGGGCAAATCAGCGAAAAGTCTGTCCAGACCTCGCGCAAAAAACATTCCGCTTTCGCCGTCGGGCAAATCAGTGATTTAACTCCGCGCGTCTCACGGCGGATGAGG
>NZ_JBEGDB010000029.1:0-49388 GCF_043638955.1 Bradyrhizobium sp. 31Argb
TCGAAACATGCGCCTGAGATTGCGCATCTTGGTCTCCTTCGGGAATCGGGAGACACCCGAAGAATCCAATTCGCTCCGCTATGCAATACCCCCTAAGGCCATATGCGATTCCCCTAGCTCAAGCGGGGAAGAAACCAATCCAAGCCTAGGAAGCCTAAACCGGCTCGTTAAATAGGTCGAGCGGTCACCTGACTGAGCAAATCACCGCCCTTTCGGCGTCGGCAGCAACACGGTTCGCCGGGCACGGAAATCAGGTGCGCCACACGGCGCACCTGCAAAGCGCAAGGGATGCGCCGGGTCGGCCGGTCTAACAAGGTCTAACGAGCCAAAATTCACCGTAACGGCTAATGGCATCTCGCTCGGTACCGGGCGAGATGCTATGATGCGTTACGGGAGGACCGGGCCATGGAAGAGGTGTTCGGCGGCTGCAAGGTCTGCAGCAAGCGGATGCTGACGAACTGGTACCCGCTGGTGCATGTCACCTGTGAGGCCTGCAAGCTCGCCCAGCGTCAGGCGCGCAACCGCAAGCTCGCCGCGAAACGCAAGGCCGAACGTCACGCCATCAAAGCGAAGATGCGTCCGCCGCGATGCGAGCAGTGCCGCAAGATTATCGAGGGCGCGGTGCGGCTTGACGGTCCCGGCCATTGGACGCGCAGATACTGCGGCAACAGATGCCGACAAGCCGCGTTCCGCGCCATCAACGGCTGAAGCTCATCTTGTCCAGCTCGTCACCGTCCCCGCAGCGCCTGTCCGCGCAAGGGCCTCGGATCGGGTGTGCGGACGGGCGCACCGTCGCCGGCGCGGACGGCTCGGAAGTTGCCGGTGCCGGCCTCGGCACCCGCTTCGCGAGCTGCATCTCGATGTCATCAATGTCGCGGCCATCGAGCCGCTGCAGCCGGCCGAGCCGGGCGCGGGCTTGGTGCCAGAACGCATCGCGCTCGGCGATGTCGTCGAGCTTGTCCTCTGCGATCACCGCGAGCCTGCAGACGACCTTCAGCGCCGGCTTGTCGCCGACGATGGCGCGCTCGGTGAGCGTGGCCTCGACAACCCAGTCGTCGGCGTGCTTGCGCCATTGATGCGAGGTGCGGCGGGTCCACGCGATTTCGAAAGTCGGCATCGTTTTGGTTTCCCGTGAAAACGTCGAACGCAGATTTTCAGTGCAGCGTTTAGATCGCTTGCCGAGCCCGCTGATGCGGGTTGGCACGGTGGGCGGTGTTCGGTAGCGGCCGGGTCGGATTGATGCACTGGGCGGGGCTGGCTCGCAAGCGTTGGGCGGAATGCGGCATGTCGCAGCGACAGGCGGCGAAAGTGCTGGGGGTAAATCACAAAACAATCCAAAGGGACGTGGCCCAAAGCGCGCCAGAAAACGGCGCACAAAGCGCCACCGGCGCGCTAGTAAAACGACCGACACGAAGAGGAACTTTCGATTTTGCATTTTCGCCGACGATCTGGGCGCGAATGGTGCAAGTCGGGGATTCGCGATTCCGACGAGGTTGGTTTGGCAGCGCTGCAAGACCGCGTTGGATTCCTCTCACGCCTTGGACCGCCGTGCGTCGAGCGCGGCCTGCAGCGCCTTGCGCCATTGCCGCATTGTCACCCAGTCCTCGCCGACCGGCCGCCCCGTCATGTACGACGGCATCTCGTCATCGGCGACCGAGCGATCGAAGACCGACAGGCTGACGATGTGCAGCAGGCTCCACGACAGCGCCTTGTCGATCCGCTTGAACTCGTCGTGCGCCTCGCTCTCGTCATCGACGTCGTCGTGACCTGCGGCGACGAGCTGGAGGCCGGCCTCGTACAAATCGAGCATTTCGTCGGTGATCCGAAGCGATGACGTTCTGCTCCGCGCGGCGGTCGCCATCAGTAGTGCCCCGGAGCGTTGTTCGGCGGCCGGCCGGGACGATCGCGCTTCGGCTCGTCCGACAGATGCAGCTTGCCGATCAGACGCGAGCACAGCGCCCGCGCCGTCAATTCGAGCGCGATGCAGCCATTGGGCTTGGTCGAGCCGGTCGCGGTGGCGATCATCTCGCCCTGATCGGCGATCAGCAGCCGCATCCGCTCGGCGCGGTCATAGGCTTGCGCGGCCTGCTCCAGAATGGCGAGATCGGAGACGTTCGAGAGGTCCCATTCCGCCACCACGTCCCGCCACAGCCTGCGGCCATGCTCGCCGAGGGTGGCCGGCGGTTCCGGGGCGGTTCCGGGCCGGTAAATAGCGATAGGAGCGGGTTGCAAACGGGTCATTTTGCATTCCCTTTTACCTCGAAAACAATAAATGGCCCAAAATTGGAGCGCCGCCGCGCTCGGACATGCTGCCCCTTCCGTTTTTCCTAACCCGCCCCCCGGCCCTGAAAGGAACTCCCACATCCGTTGCGCCGAGCCGGAGGCCCACAGGGCCGGCCGAACCGTCGCCGGCCTACTCAGCCTCGACCATCTCGGCCGTCTCGGCTGTGCCTGCCTCTCTGGCTTCCGGGAAACGGGCCGGCAGCGCATCGAGGGTCGGGTTCTCGCCCGGTTGCACTCCGGCGCATCGCAGCAACGCCTGCTTGGTCCGGCAGAACGACACACCATCCCACCTCATAGCGCCGTTGACGGAATGGCCGCGCTGCACGATCCATTGCACGCCGTCGCGGCATTCGATCACGCGCGTCCTGTCGTCGAGATGGACCACGACGCGATCATATTCGTCGTAGCTCTCAAGTTCGTGCCGGTCTCGCCTTCTCAAGTGCATCGCCGATCTCCTCTCTCTCTTCGTTCAGCCGCTGCAGCAACCGACCGCACGCGAAGAAGTGCAACGCCGCTTCGGCCGGCGTACCATGCGCGAGTAGCTCGGTGAAGGCTGTGCTCGTCTCATCGGCGAGCCGGCGCAGCTCGATCAGCCTCACCTCGACCTTGATGTCGTTCGCCAGCGCGCGGACGGCCTCGTCGCGTGTCATCACTGCACCAGCCGCGACGGCAGGTCGAGCACCTTGCCGGAGGTGACCAGCCGAAGCTCCAGCTCGGCGATGTTCTTTTCGAGCCGGGCCTGCGCGGTCTTCAGCTCGGCGACTTCCACTGATCGGCGTGCCAGCTCGTGTTCATAGGCCTCAGCGAGCGTGCTACAGGCGCGGACCGCGTCGAGCAGTTCAGTCTCCACCTCAGTGATGCGCTGCTCAAGGCTGGAGACGCTGATCCGCCGCTCCCGCGCTTCTCGCTCGCGCTGCTCCTCGCGTTGTGCCTGCGCTCGCTCGGCGGCCCGCTGCTCTTCCAGCTCGGTCATCTCGCGCCGCCACTTCAAGCCGGCATCTTCGGAGCGGGCCTCGAAACCGGCTGCGGAAGTTTGTACAGCGCCGGGATTTGTGTACAAACTTTCCATCGCCTCGCTGATCGACGACCGACCAGCGCGCATCTGATCAACGCGATCAAGCGTGCTGCGCGCCTCCGCGATGCTCTCGGCGGCTTGCTCTGGCGTGTACCTGTTCATCGGCTCACTCCTTCACCACGCGACGTTCTCGACGATCTGCACGCTTCCCTGCGCGGCGGCCCACGCGCATTCGGCGCGGACGCGGATGGCGATCAGGAAGCTCTGAAAAACGCTCGTGCTCGGCGCGGCGGAGACGCCCGGCGACGACACGATTTCACCGGGACTGGTGTCCTCGCGATGCAGCACCGTTTCCTTGGACGTGTCGATCTCTGGCACTCCCAGAACGCCGCTCGCAAGGCCTGCAGGCGCGGCGGCAACCACGGTCTTTGCGGGCAAGCCGAGCGACATCAGCACCTGATGATCGAAGTTCGGCCCGGTCTTCGTCTTCAGGATCATGGCCTCGCGCGGACCAGCGATGAACACGGCGTCACTCGGATCGATGCCGTTGCTGCCGATGGCAGCGACCAACGCGCCCAAGTCTTCGCTCATCGCGTCAACGCCGGCCGCCGCGGCAGCGGTCGGCGTCACGCCGTGCAGCAGGCCCGGTGGCCTGATCGCGTCGCCGGCCTTGGCGTCGAAACCAATCGTGTCAACGGATCGATCGGTGCTGTCGGCCAACACACGGCCGATCACCGCGCTGACGGACTGCGGCGAGGCGTTTTCCAGTTCTTCGCTGACGGTGCTTAAGATCAGAATTTTTCGCGCGGGGCCGACGATGGACTTGGTCATGCTCCACTGCACCACGGGACCGGGCGCATTTTCGGCGACGAAGACCGGCTGCGGTGGGAAGTTCGCGACATGCGGGACGCTGATCTGGCGAACCCCAGCGAGACTGAGCTTCAGCGCGCTCGGATGATCGAGCAATTTCCACAGAGCTGATCCGGGCGAGAGCGAGCGGAAAGAACCGACCAGATCGACGGGCGGAAAGTCTGCCGTGCTCGTCGGCGACACGGCGGCTTTCAAATTCAGGATCGTGGCGGCGCGGGCATCGTGCGGCCACGCACTGCGGAGGATTTTCTCGGCGCTACGCTGGGGCGAGGACAGCGCTCGCGCGGTGATCGCACGGCTCCAAGCGCGGCGATCGACGCGCAGGGCATCTCGGTCGAGGTCTTCGGGGACAAGCGGGCGTCGGATGTTCATGGCCGTGGCTCGTGCTGGTCGTTTCGGCGGAGCCTACGCCCGCGACGGGCCTCCGGACCGTCACGCGCACGGTTTTTTCGCGGGGCCGATCCAGCGCGCGACGAAGTCCTCGACCAGCTCGGTGACGAGGCCTTCGATCTGCTCGTGCGTCGCGTCGTCGGCAAGCCGTTCCGCCTGTTGCTCGGCGCGCAGCACCAGCGCCGCCAGCAACCGACGTTCGTGGAGCCGCAGCCGGTAGACCCGGACGCCGGCATTGCGGAGCTTGCGGCTTCGGCGGGCGCGAACTGCCCCCGCCGATGGCGGGCGCTTCGGCGGCTGGCGTGGCGGGCGGCGATGCATGTCAGGCGGCGGCCTCTTCAGTGCTGGTGCGTGTTGCTGTACTTGAGCGTTGCCATCCACGCCTTGCCGCCATCGGTGCAGATGAACATCGAATGTTCGACCTTGCCGCTATCGTGGGCGCAGATGTTGTGCGCGAAAGCCTCCCCGTCCTTGGTGCGGTAAAGGGTCTCAATCATTGAAACTCCGCTACCATCATCCTCGCAATTGTCGAAGTTGCCCTTCTTGGTGCCCATAACCTCAGACGCGGCGGTGTCGTAGACCTTGCCATTGTGCGTCCATCGGCGATTGAGGTCTTGCTTATCCATCAGTCGGTCCTCTCACTGTGTTGCCGGGAGCCGCCCGGCGCGGATGTCACTGCTCACCTGCTTCGTCACCGCGCCGTGCTCACGGCTTTGTCGTGCTCCTGCAGCGCGCCGATCACCCAGTCGTACAAGGCGGGATGTTCTTCCTTGAGCGACTCGGCGTCGCTGCTTCGCGACAGCCGCTCGCCGTTCCAGCCGAGCCACCAGTTCAGCTTCTGACGCTTTTCGTGCGGACGAGCGTTCACCCGCACCAGCTTGAGCGAGCGCCATCCATTGCGTGCCGCCGATGGCCGGTCGAACAGGACGAACTCCGCCGACGCAGCGACCGCGACCATGCTGTCGGGTTTGCTTTCCGTTGATCGCGGGGTGTCTTTCTGCTCCACTTTTTCTGCTCCACTTGCTTTCTCCAACTCAAAAACGGACGGACACCCGGACATACGGACATCCCTTAAGGGGTGATGTCCTTGTCCGTCCGGGTGTGCCGCCTGAGCCGTTCACCGGACATTTCCTTCAATGTCCGGCTTTGTCCGGCACGTCCGGCAGCCATGCCTCGTCATTCCAAAGCCCAATGAGTTGAAGCTCTTGCAGCTTGGCGACGGCCCGGACAAATGCCTTTCGTGTCGTGTCCGCGTCGTCGCTTGGATGCTTGTTGTGGAAGTATTTCCGCCAAAGTTCCTTCGGGACCACCCGGACGTTGTGTGGGATGTGATTTGAAGCCGCTGATCGCACGCCCAACTCGGCGCTCAATTCCCGCAACTGATCCAGCGCGAGCTTCTCCATCCCGGTGAGCTTCTTCGGCCGCTTGGCGGCTGCCGCCTCGTCGGTTTCCACCATGATGCAGGACGTGATCAGCTCGCCCTCGTCGTCGGTGCCCAGCTCGACCCGTTCCAGACGGCAGGCCATCGGCGCGCTCGGTTCGTCGTCCTTCATGGTCTCGACGGTGACGCTGATGGTGTCGTCCTCGTCGCGCGCGACCGCGATCTGGGCGTCGGCGGCGCCGGCGAGACTGGTGTGGCCGCGCGGCCGGGTGCCTTCGATGCCGCAGTGATGCACGATGATGACGACGCAGCCGAAGGCCTCGCGGATGATGTCGGCGGCTTGAATGAATCGCGCCATGTCCTTCGGCTCGTTCTCGCTGCCGTTCAGTCCCCGGTTCAGCGTGTCGATCACGACGACGGCGGGAATCTTCTCGCCGAGCTGCGCCCTGATCGCTGCGACCAGCCGATCGCGGTCGGCGATGACATCGACCGGCACGTCGAGCAGCCAGAACGGCGCGTCAGTCGGTGTTTCGCTGGCGAGGTGATACCTGCGCCACGCCTCGACGCGCTTGGCGAAGCCATGGCCGCCTTCCAGCGCGAGATAGACGACGGGACCTTGCAGCACGCGGTGGCCGCGATAGCTCCAGCCGAGCGCGACGTGCATGGTGAGATCGAACACCCAGAACGATTTTCCGCACTTCGGCGGTCCCCACACGACGACCAGCCCGACGCGCGGGAGGATGCCTCGCACCAGACAGCTCGACGCCGTGGACATCCGGATGTCCTTGAACGCCTTGAGCGCGAACGTGCGCGGCTGCGGCTGCTGCGGTGGTGATGGTGGCTTTCGACGCGGCTTAATAGCGAAAGCCTTTGCGATAATTGCCTGAACCTGATCGACATTGTCGAGGCCGTGCGCAGTCGCCAACTGCGTCAATGTGTCGGCGGCAATGACACGATCGAGGCCGTGCGCGACGTAGCTGGCAACCTCGGCGGCAGCGTTCGTGAAAATCTTGGTGCGAGCTGTGTGGTCATCGACGGCGGCCAGCATCCTGCGCCAGCTCGCGAAGCCTTCGGCAAACGGGCCGAGGGCGCTGACTGAGTTGCTGGCGGTGAGGTCGGTCACGGTCGGCTCCCCTCGACGAAGGTCACGACCGGTGATACAAGGCGGGCTCTTCACAGCGCCGACTTCACCGGTCGGTCATTGAGAGCCGCACCCAGCCCCTTCTGGTGCGGCTCTCGCATTTCCTCTTTCACTCGAAGCATGCCTGCGCCGATCGTCCGCGCCAAAAAGAATTTTTGCGCCGAGCTGCGATCAGGCGATCACACATAATCTGCGTGAATTTAAGAAATGGCTGTGCCGCAGGCACTTCTTCGATCACGCAGATAATCTGTTCCCAGCGATGTGATCGGGACACCACTCCGCAAGCCAAATCGGCGCGCTATACCTTGCTCGCCCATGCTGTTTCAGGTGATGCCGAATGAGATGGAGCATGGGCCTCGCCGAACGAGGGAGGCTCGCGATGATCGAAGCCAAAGCCGAAGTCGAAGTCGGCGCGCAGGATCAGCTTCGCGAGATGATGATCGAGCCGGAGGTTCTGGCGCTGACAAAAATGTCGCGAACCACGCTTCATCGGATGGAGAAGGCGGGCATGTTTCCGGCAGGTGTCTATATCGCGCCGAACACCAAGCGCTGGTGGCGAGACCAGATCGTCGGCTGGCAGAAGGCCCTCGCCGAGCACGACCACTTCAACCCGAACCGTGGCCGGGGCAAAGGCCGCCGGCAGCGCCAGCGTGTTTCATCGGATGCCAGTCAGAGCGAGCGCGCGGGCTAGGGCCTATTGGGGCCTAGCCACAAGCCAGACCGGCTGCCCCGTCACCGAGGAAATCCCAGAAGCCCCTGTCCCGCAGGGGCTTTGTTCATTTTTGCCTCTCAAAAAATAGCGCTGGACAGCAAGTCGTGTGGTCCTGGCGCCCCGACGCTGGCGCTAAGTCTTTTGCGCGAACAAGTTCGCGCGAGAGACGACGGTGGCAAGAAAGCCCGGTCACCGGGGAGAGCACGAAATAAGCCGTAACACCATCGCGCAGGGAAAGCCGGAGTCGCTTCGGTTGAACCTGTGGTCCTACCCCCGTGCTTTTTGTTGCACGGGACCCACGGGTGCAACCAGCACCCGGCTTTCCCTGCGCCCTCTGTTATCGAGGAGGGTAACAATCATGCAAATCTCGGGCACTCCGTGCCGCGAGAATGCGGACTCACATCCCCTCCGCTGTTTGAAATTTGAATCCCAACCTTCCCCACGTCCCGGGCTTGCATCCGAAATGGTGGACCGGTGCTGTCCCCGGTGAAACGTTGAAGGGCCCGCGCCGATCGCCTATCTCTGCTAAAGTTACCGATTTCGAGGATCCAGCATGACCGCATCCCAACGCAACCTTTCCGCCGCAATCGATCCCGAAAAGCTCGACCGTCTCGCCGAAGTCGCCATCAAGGTCGGGCTCGGATTGCAGCCGGGACAGGACCTGCTCCTGACCGCGCCGTCGTCGGCGCTGCCGCTGGT
Organism: Bradyrhizobium sp. 31Argb; assembly: GCF_043638955.1. NCBI lineage: Bacteria > Pseudomonadati > Pseudomonadota > Alphaproteobacteria > Hyphomicrobiales > Nitrobacteraceae > Bradyrhizobium > Bradyrhizobium sp. 31Argb. Next base: position 8,492 of record NZ_JBEGDB010000029.1, read on the forward strand.
GCGGCGGCTCGCGGTTCATGCCTACAAGGCCGGCGCCGGCCTGGTCACGCCGATCCTCTCCGACGAAGAGGTCACGCTGGCGCGTTATCGCTATGGCCATCATGAAGGCTTCGATCGCGCGGCGAACTGGCTCTACGAGGGCATGGCAAAGGCATTCTCGGCCAACACCGCGCGGCTGGCGGTGGTTGGCGATAACCCGATGCTGCTGTCGGGCGAGGATCCGACCAAGGTCGCGCGCGCCAGCAAGGCCAATTCGGTCGCCTATCAGCCGGCGCTGGAGAAGATCGTCAATTTCGAGGTCAACTGGAACATTATCGCCTATCCCAGCGCCTCCTGGGCCAAGCGGGTTTTTCCTGACGATCCCCTGGAGACCGCGGTGGCAAAGCTGGCGGATGCGATCTTTGCGGCGTCCCGCGTCGACCAGGACGGTGCGGTCGCCGCCTGGGAGAAGCATAACGCGGTATTGCGTGAGCGGACCCAATGGCTCAACGGCCAGCGTTTCCACGCGCTGCATTACACCGGTCCCGGCACAGATCTTACGATCGGGCTCGCCGACGGCCATGAATGGGAAGGCGGCGCCTCGACTGCCAAGAACGGCGTCACCTGCAACGCCAACATCCCGACGGAAGAGGTTTTCACCACCCCGCATTGCCGCCGCGTCAACGGTCACGTCGTGAGCTCGAAGCCGCTGTCCTATCAGGGCACCTTGATCGACAATATCCAGGTCAAGTTCGAGGAAGGTCGGATCGTCGAGGCCAAGGCCTCGTGCGGCGAGGAAGTGTTGAAGAAGGTGCTCGATACCGACGAGGGCGCGCGCCGCCTCGGCGAGGTCGCCCTCGTGCCGCACTCCTCACCGATCTCCAAGAGCGGATTGCTGTTCTTCAACACGCTGTTCGACGAGAACGCCGCCTCCCATATCGCGCTCGGCCAGTGCTATTCGAAATGCTTCATCGACGGCGACAAGCTGACGCCGCAGCAGATCGCAGCCCAAGGCGGCAACCAGAGCCTGATCCATATCGACTGGATGATCGGCTCCGGCCAGACCGATATCGACGGCGTCAGGACCGACGGCAGCCGCGTGCCAGTCTTCCGCAAGGGCGAGTGGGCGTAAGCGAGTATCCTCCCTCTCCCCGCCCTTTGCGGGGAGAGGGTCGGGGTGAGGGGCTCTCTCCGCAAACACAATGACAGCGATCTTCGCGGAGGCTCCCCCTCACCCGAAACTCCGACTACACCCCATCGAGGATGATCACCGTCGGCGTCGATGGCAGCGTGTCGCGCGAAATCCTCAGCGTCCGCTCGCTGCGCTGGTCGATCTCGAACTGCTGGCCGATCAGGCGCATGAACTCGTCGAGCGGGGTGGCGAAGCGGTGCATCGGCAAGACCACGGCGGCGCGCAATCGCTTGGTGATTTCGGAGACGCCGGCAAGCGACATGGTGTAGGTGCCGTCGATCGGCACCATCACGATGTCGAGCCGGCCGATCGCGGCGAAATGGCTTTCGTCGAGCTTGTGATGCAAATGGCCGAGATGGCCGATGCAGAGGCCCGCGACCTCGAAGATGAAGATCGAGTTGCCGTCCTTGATCATGTCGCCACCGGAATCGTCGCCATAGGTGCGGCGGATGTCGGTGGTGACATTGCGGATGAAGACGTCGCCGATCCGCGTCGCGTAATGGGCAGGCTGTCCGTTCTCGCCCCAGCCTTGCAGCACATGCGGGACCTTCGGGTCGGGAAACAGCGTGTAATGCGTGCTATGCGCCCGGTTCATGGTGACGACATCAGGCAGGCGGCCGGTGCGGTAAGCGCCATTGTAATCGGTCGCGATCCGGATGCCGCCGGGGGTGTCGATGTAATAGGTGGAGTGCCCGGCATAGGTGATCGCGACCTCGTCGGCCTTGGCGACGCGGCGCAGGCTGACGGGCGTGGCGCGCGGCGGCGCATTGGCCATCGCCAGGCATTCGCTGCGCTGGGCATCCTGCCCATGGGCCGCGATGCTGAGGAAGCCGAGCAGGGCAAAGGCGGCGAGGATCGATCGCAACATGGGCAGGGTCCGTCGGCGGTGACGTCGCGCCACTCTATCGCCGAATTCCGCAGCCGTCATCGGGCTTGCCGGCGCAGCCTATGTCCGTCATTGCGAGCGGAGCGAAGCAATCCATGCCTCCACGCGCGACGCGACGGATTGCTTCGCTTCGCTCGCAATGACGTCAGTAGATCACTCCTGCCGCGGGCTGATCTTCCAGGTCGTGGCGAGCACCATCAGTGTCATGGCGCCGGTGATGACGGCCGCGATCGGCATTGCCAGCGCGAGCGCCGATGTGGCCGCCCAGCCGATCGAGCAGAAGGCTTCCGCGAAGGTGGCGACGCGCGAGGAGGTTTGGCGGCGGCGGAACTGGCTGCGCTTGGCCTGCACGCGGAACCAGAGCTGGATCGCGGCCGCCGAGATCGTGGCGATGGTCACGCCGAGCACTGTGACGACAGCCTGGAGCGCCGAGGCGAACGCCAGCGCGATGACGAACGGCGCGACCACGAGCGCGATCGACAACAGCACGACTTCGATCTTGGCGCGGATCACCTGGGACGGCGAAAGCGGCGCGGTCGCGATCAGGTCGGCGGCGTCTTCGCCCGATATCGTCAGCCAGGCGAGGCCGCCGGCGAGCTGGCCCGCCGCCATCACGATGACAGGCGTGATCAGCATCAGGCCGGCGGAGCCATCGGAAAAGCTCCGCCACAGCATCAGCGCCGGCGGTGCGAGGTAGAGCAATTGCATCAGGCTTTGCGACAGCAGCCAGGGGTCGCGCCGCAGCAGCACGAACTCCTTCCAGCGCAGCGCCTGCTGGCGCGAGCCGCGCTGGAATGTCCGCACCTTGGCCGTTCGGCTGGCCATCGCCGGGTTCGCCGAGATGCTGATGATGGTGTCGGCAAAGCGCGGCGAGAAGATTGCTACCACCACGCCGAGCAGAGCGAGGCTGAAGGCGAGCAGGAGCGAGAGCGCCTCGCCGTCGCCGAGCATGGCGCGGGCCGGCCACCACAGCATGCTGCCGGCATCAGGCGCGAAGCCAGCCACGGTATCGGAGGTCAGTACGGCGAAGCGGGACAGGGTGCCTAAGAGAGAATCGCGGCGATCTGCAGCGCGATGACGAAGCCGGCGCCGATGATCGCGGCCAGCACTTGCGCCACCAGCCGGGTGCGGCGCGGGCCGATCGGGCGGAACAGCGCCACCGTGAGGGCGGTGGCGACCGCCGCGGCCGAAAGGCCGATCGCGATGACGACGCCAAAAGCAGCAAGCCAGCGCGGTCCGCCGCCGATCACCAGCACGTCGACGAAAGGCGTCGAGAACAACAGCGCCATGCCCGTGACCTGCAGTGCGATGGCGGCGATGCGGACCGAGAAGATGTTTGTCAGTCTGACCGGCGACGACATGATCAGATCGAGGTCGGCGCGGGCGTAAAACACCCGCGTCACGGATTCGACCGCCTGCGAGAGGATGAGCGCCCAGGCGAGGAAGATCGTCGACGAGAGCACGATCAGCGCCGACTTGTCGAGCGGCAGCGTCAGGTTGGCAAAACGGCCGACCACCGCATAGGCCGGCAGATGCAGGATGGCGGCGAAAATGACGAGGCCGATCACCGCGCGTTTGCGCCGGCCCTGTCGGCCCGTCATCATCGCCAGCCATTCGCGCCAGGCGAGCCGGATCTCGTGCCGGGCGAACCAGGTGAGGTCGGTGGCCGAACTCATGCGGCGGCCGCCTCGGTCTCGACCAGGGCGATGAAGGCGTCTTCGAGGCTGGTGTCGTTGCGGCCATTGCGCTGGCGCAGTTCTGCGAGCGTGCCTTCGGCCACGAGCCTGCCCTTCGCGATGACGCCGATGCGGTCGGCCATGCGTTCGGCGACTTCAAGGATGTGCGTGGTCATGATCACGGTCGAGCCGGCGCGCACGCGCTCTTGCAACAGCCCCTTGACGTGGCGGGCGGAAAGCGCATCGAGGCCAGTCAACGGCTCGTCGAGGATGATCAGGCGCGGATCGTGGACCAGTGCACCCGCGAGCGCCACCTTCTGGCGCATGCCTTTGGAAAACCCCTCGCAGCGCTCGTGCAGATGCGGCTCGAGCCCGAGCGAGACCAGGAGGTTCTGGGCTGAGCGTTCGGAAAGGCGGGGATCGATGCCCCAGAGGCCGGCGACGAATTCGAGATATTCGAGGGGGGTGAGCTTGTCGTAAATCATCGGTTCATCCGAGACCCAGGCCATGATCTGCTTGGCGGCGATCGGATCGGACAGGGCGTCGATGCCGAAGATCGAGACCGAGCCGGCATCGGGCTTGAGCAGGCCGGCGACCATCCGCAGCGTCGTGGTCTTGCCGGCGCCGTTCGGCCCGAGCAGCGCGTAGAGTTCGCCGGCCCGCACGGTCAGATCGAGCGCGTCGACCGCCGGCCGGTCGAAACGCTTGGTTAACCCTCGCACTCCGAGTGCTGGCGGATCGGATGGCATGATGTGGGGACGGTCCAGGTTGATGTCTGGTTGCGGACCATGGGCCAAGAAGCGTTTCGGCGCGGTGAATCGGAGGCCGCAAATCGCCGGCAATGCCGGAGAACTACGGGCTGCGGCATTTCTGCGCTATTATGCCAGGCGGCGGGCGCAGCGCTTTGTTGACAGCGCTTCCCGCTTTGCGCTCAAATCGTCACCGGACACATGCAGCTTCCAGCGCTCCCGAAAAGAGGAGGGCGGAAGCGGGATGCAACGAGCAATCATTAAGAATTGCCGTGCATCGGGGAGGGAAAACGATGCTGGACTTTGTTCAGCAGCTCGTGAGCGGCATTGCGCTTGGCTGCGTCTACGGCCTGATCGCGCTCGGCTTCGTGCTCGTTTACAAGGCAACCGAGGTCGTCAATTTCGCCCAGGGCGATTTGATGATGCTGGGCGGCTTCTTCGCCTTCACCTTCATCGGCATACTCGGTCTCACTTATTGGATCGGCTTTGCCGGCGCGGTGGCGGCGATGGCGCTGTTCGGCATGCTGGCGGAGCGGCTGGTGGTGCGGCCGATCCTTGGCTATCCGCAGTTCTCCATCATCATGGCGACCATCGGGCTCGGTTACTTCCTGCGCTCGGTCGCCGGCATCATCTGGGGCACCGACGACTTCAAGATCGAGACGCCGTTCAGCCAGGGCGTCCTGCGCATCGGCAGCCTGGTGCTGGCCTACGACAAGCTGTCGGTGATCGCGGCGACAATCATCCTGTGCGCACTGCTCTATCTGTTCTTCAACCGCACCACGCTCGGCACCGCGATGCGGGCGAGCTCGGAGAACATGCTGGCCGCCTATTACATGGGCATCCCGGTCAAGCGCGTGGTCTCGATCGTGTGGGCGATCTCGGCGGCGGTCGCCACCTGCGCCGGCGTGCTGCTGGCGCCGATCACGTTCATCCATTCCAATGTCGGCCTGGTGCTGGGATTGAAGGCGTTTCCGGCCGCCGTCCTCGGCGGCTTCGGATCGATCCCCGGCGCGGTCGTCGGCGGCGTGCTGATTGGGGTGATCGAGAGTATGGCCGGCTTCTACCTGCCGCAAGGATGGAAGGACGTCGCGCCCTACATCGTGCTGCTCGCGGTGCTGCTGCTGAAGCCCGAAGGCCTGTTCGGTCTTCACGTGCGCAAGAAGGTTTGAGCAGCATGCGGTTCCTGTTCAAGACCGACTACGAAGACGACATCAAGCTATTCCCGCATTCGGGTTACATCTTCTCCTATGGCCTGTTGCTGGCGTTGCTCCTGATCGCGCCCTACGTGCTGTCGAGCTATCTGATGAGCCAGGTCGTCTTCGTCTGCATCTATGCGACGGTGGGCGTCGGGCTGTTGATCCTCACCGGCTTCACCGGGCAGGCCTCGCTGGGGCATGCGGCGTTTCTTGCGATCGGCGCCTACACCGCCGCCTATCTGCAGCAGTTCAACGTGCCCTTTCCGGTCTATTTCCTGGCCGCGGGGCTGTTGACCGGCGTGGTCGGCGCGCTCGTCGGATTCCCGGCACTCCGGCTGCAGGGCATTTATCTCGTCATCGCCACCATCTCCTTTGCCTTCATCGTCGAGGAAATCCTGGCGCGCTGGGAGAGCGTGACCCATGGCAATGAGGGCATGCGGGTCAAGACGCTCTATTTCCTCGGCGCCGCGGTGCCCCGCGACGGGCCGACCTTCTACTATCTCTGCCTGGCCGTGCTGGTGCTGACCATCGTCGGCTCGCTCAACCTGCTGCGCTCGCCGACCGGCCGCGCCTTCGTCGCGATCCGCGACAGCGAGACAGCTGCCCGCAGCATGGGCATCAACGTTTCGCTCTACAAGGTGAAGTCGTTTGCGATCAGCGCCGCCATCACCGGCTTTGCCGGCGTGCTGTTCGCGCACAAACTCTCCTTCATCAGCCCGGAGATGTTCACGCTCCAGCTCTCGATCGAGTTCATCATCGTGATCCTGATCGGCGGCACCTTCAGCCTGCACGGCGCGGTGCTGGGGGCGATCTTCCTGGTGATGATCGATCCGTTCCTGACCTATTTGAAAGACGATATGCCCGGCGTGATCGCGGGCCTCGCCGCGACGCTTGGCGCCGGCCAGGTGCGCGCGGCGCATATCCAGGACGCGGTCGCGGCCTTTGCCTCCGCCAACGGCCTGAAGGGCGCGATCTACGGCATCATCATCGTGCTGTTCGTGCTGTTCGAGCCGCTCGGCCTTTACGGCCGCTGGCTCAAGATAAAGCTCTTCTTCCAGCTGTTCCCGCTCTACAAGCGCGCCACCTTCAAGCGGCAGAAGATCTATGTGAAATCGGAGCGGAACCGATGAGCTATTTCCGCGCCGAGAATCTTTCGCTTCACTTCGGCGGCCTCAAGGCGGTCGATGCCGTCAGCTTCGCGGTCGAGAAGGGCGAGATCCTCTCGATCATCGGGCCGAACGGCGCAGGAAAAAGCTCGATCTTCAACCTGATCTCGCGCATCTACCCAACGACTTCGGGAAAGATCTTCTTCGAGGATCAGGACATCACCGAGCAGCCAGCCTATGACATCGCCAAGCTCGGCATTGCCCGCACCTTCCAGAACATCGAATTGTTCGAGAATGCGACGGTGCTTTCCAATCTGTTGGTCGGCCGTCATCGCCACTCCACTACGCAGCTCTGGCAAGAACTATTGTTCCTGCCGAGCGTTCGAGCGGCCGAGAAAGTGCATCGCCGCCGCGTCGAACAGGTGATCGAGTTCCTCGATCTCGAACCCTATCGCGACAAGCTGATCTCGGGGCTTCCTTACGGCGTGCGCAAGGTGATCGAGCTGGCCCGCGCGCTGTGCTCGGAGCCGAAGCTGATCCTGCTGGACGAGCCATCGTCGGGGCTGAATGTGGAGGAAACCGATGACATGTCGTTCTGGATCCGCGACATGAAATCCGAGCTCGGCATCACCGTTTTGATGGTCGAGCACGACATGACCTTGGTGAACCGCGTCTCCGACCGCGTCATCGCGCTGAACTACGGCAGGGTGCTTGCGATGGGCTCGCCTGCGGAAGTGCAGCAGCATCCCGACGTCGTCGCGGCCTATCTCGGAGCCTGAGGCCATGATCGCCACCGTCGTGCCCGAGACCATCCTGAAGCTCAGCAATATCGAGAGCTATTACGGGCCGATCATGGCCATCAGAGGCATCAGCCTGGAAGTACCGCGCGGCAGGATCGTCACGCTGTTGGGCGCCAACGGCGCCGGCAAAACCACCGTGCTGAAGACGATTTCCGGCATCCTCGATCCGCAGAAGGGCTCGATCGAATTCCTCGGCAAACCGATCCAGCGCATGGAAGCCGACAAGATCGTGCGGCTGGGCTTGAGCCACGTGCCGGAAGGGCGGGAGGTGTTTCCGTTCCTGTCGGTGCGCGAGAACCTGATGATGGGCGCCTATCCGCGAAAGGACCGCGACGGCGCCGCCGAGGATCTGGAGCGCGTCTACGGCTATTTCCCGCGGCTGAAGGAGCGGATCGACCAGCCGGCCGGCCAGCTTTCCGGCGGCGAGCAGCAGATGCTCGCGATCGGGCGGGCGCTGATGAACCGGCCGACGCTGCTTCTTTTGGACGAACCATCGCTTGGGCTGTCGCCGATCTTGGTGAAGGAGATCTTCACCATCATCCGCCGGGTCAATGAAGAACAGGGCATGTCGATCCTCCTGGTCGAACAGAACGCCAAGGTCGCGCTGGAGACGGCGCATTATGGCTATGTGCTGGAGATCGGCCGGATCGTGATGAACGACACCTGCGAGCGATTGATGCATTCCAAGGATATCCAGGAGTTCTATCTCGGCGCCAAGGAGGCGGGTGCGCGGGGGGAGCGACGTTGGAAAAAGAAGAAAACATGGCGTTGAGAGGGACTTGGCGGTAGATTGAAGGCCTGTCGCGAAAAGATCGGCGCAAAGCCGGCGATCGCGACGGGCGAGGAGAGGAGGGAACGGGCATGGCCGGACCGGCGGTGCTGACGGTCGCCGATACGATCGCGAGGAGCTTTGTGCTGGCGGTGGAGACGCGCGGCGACAGACCCGCGATCCGCGAGAAGAAATTCGGCATCTGGCAGCCGACAAGCTGGCGTGAGTGGCTGCAGATCTCCAAGGACATCGCCTACGGCTTGCATGCCATTGGCTTCCGCCCCGATGATGTCGCCTCCATCATCGCGAACGCGGTGCCGGAATGGGTCTATGCCGATATGGGCATCCTCTGCGCCGGCGGCGTCTCCTCGGGCATCTATCCGACAGACTCGCCGGTCCAGGTCGAGTATCTCATCAATGATTCCAGCACCCGCGTGGTCTTCGCGGAAGACGAGGAGCAGCTTGACAAGCTGCTCGCCTGCCGCTCGCGCTGCCCGACGCTGGAGCGGATCGTGGTCTTCGACATGGAGGGCCTGAGCGGCTTCTCCGATCCCATGGTGATGTCGCTTGCCGAGTTCACCGCGCTGGGCCGCAATCATGCGCAGGACAATGAGGCGCTGTGGGACGAGATGATCGGAAGCAGGACTAGCGGCGATCTCGCGATCCTCGTCTATACCTCCGGCACCACAGGTCCGCCGAAGGGTGCGATGCATGCCAACCGCAGCGTGACGCATCAGATGCGCCATGCCAACGACCTCTACCCGTCGACCGATCACGAGGAGCGGCTGGTGTTCCTGCCGCTCTGCCATGTCGCCGAGCGCGTCGGTGGCTATTACATCTCGGTCGCGCTGGGATCGGTGATGAATTTCGCCGAGAGCCCCGAGACCGTGCCGGACAATCTGCGCGAAGTGCAGCCGACCGCCTTCCTCGCCGTGCCCAGGGTGTGGGAGAAATTCTACTCCGGCATCACGATCGCGCTGAAGGATGCGACCCCGTTCCAGAATTGGGTCTACCGCCGCGCGATGGCGATTGGCTATCGTATGACCGACTATCGGCTGCAGGGCGAGCAACCGCCGCTGTCGCTACGCTTTGCCAACCGACTGGCCTACTGGCTGGTGTTCCGCAACATCCGCCGCATGCTCGGGCTCGACCGTTGCCGGATCGCGCTCACCGGCGCCGCGCCGATCGCGCCCGATCTGATCCGCTGGTATCTCGCGCTCGGAATCGACATGCGCGAGGTCTATGGCCAGACCGAGAATTGCGGGGTCGCCACCATCATGCCGACCGAACGCATCAAGCTCGGCTCGGTCGGCAAGGCCGCGCCCTGGGGCGAGGTGATGATCTGCCCGAAGGGCGAGATCCTGATCCGCGGCGAATTCCTGTTCATGGGTTATCTCAACCAACCCGAGAAGACCGTCGAGACCATCGATGCCAGGGGCTGGCTGCATACCGGCGATGTCGGCACGATCGACAACGAGGGCTACGTCAAGATCACCGACCGGATGAAGGACATCATCATCACCTCCGGCGGCAAGAACATCACGCCCTCGGAAATCGAGAATCAGCTCAAATTCTCGCCCTATGTTTCGGACGCGGTGGTGATCGGCGACAAGCGGCCGTACCTCACCTGCCTTGTGATGATCGACCAGGAGAATGTCGAGAAATACGCCCAGGACCACGACATCCCCTTCACCAATTATGCGAGCCTGTGCCGTGCGCCGGAGATCCAGGGTCTGATCCACCGCGAGATCGAGGCCGTGAATGCCAATTTCGCGCGCGTCGAGACCATCAAGAAATTCTATCTGATCGAGCGCCAGCTCACGCCCGAGGACGAGGAATTGACGCCGACCATGAAGCTGAAGCGCAGCTTCGTGAACAAGCGTTACGCCGCCGAGATCGAGGCGATGTACAGCGAGCGCGCGGTCGCTTAGGGACGACTTATTGCTCCCTCTCCCCGTTCTTACGGGACCGAGATGAGCAGAGCTCGCTCTGAGAGGGTTGGGGTGAGGGGCTCTCTCCGCGAACACGGTGACAAACGGACTCGCGGAAGCTCCCCCTCACCCGAAATTCAAGCTGCGCTTGAATTTCGACCTCTCCCCGCAAGCGGGGCGAGGTCAAGAGAAAGGCGAGGGAGCCCAAACAGGCCCGGTCCTTCGCTCGATATGGGCCATGGAGAGGAGGATCATTATGTCGAAAGCGTTCAAGGCATTTTGCCTTGCGGTGGGCGCGCTGGCGCTGACCCACCTGCCGGCGTCAGCGCAAACCAAGGTCACCAATGAAGGCATCTCGGCGAACGAGATCGTCATCGGCACCCATCAGGACCTGTCCGGCCCCATCAAGGTCTGGGGCGTGCCGGTCTCCAACGGCATGAAGTTGGCGGTGGAGGAGATCAACGCGAGCGGCGGCATCAACGGCCGCAAGATCAAAATGATCCTTGAGGACAATGGCTACGATCCGAAGAAGGCGGTGCTGGCCTCGCAGAAGATGGTCGAGCGCGACAAGATCTTCGCGATGATCGGCCCGATGGGCTCGCCGACCGTCTTGGCCGCGCAGGACGTGCTGTTCGATGCCGGCGTGCTCCAGCTCTTCCCGCTGACGGCGGCCGAATTCACCTTCAAGTTCGATCCGAGCAAGCCGCAGGAGCGGCTGAAGTTCAACAACCTGCTGCCTTATGTCGAGAGCACGCGCGCCGCGCTCAAATACATGGTGGAGCAGAAGAACCCGAAGAAGCCCTGCATCATGCATCAGGATGACGAGTACGGCAAAAACGTGCTCGACGGCTTCACCCAGCAGCTCGCAGCGATGAAGCTGCAGCCGGCCTCGATCACCAGCTACAAGCGCGGCGCCTCCGACTTCAGCGCCCAGGTCGCCAAGATGAAGGCCGACGGCTGCGACCTTGTCGTGCTCGGCACCGTGATCCGCGAGACCATCGGCGCGATGAACGAGGCGAAGAAGCTCGGCTGGGACGTGACCTTCCTCGGCGCGACGCCGACCAACGTGCTCGAAGTGCCGGCGCTCGGCAAGGAAGCGGTGGAGGGTCTCTATGCGGCGTCCGGCTTCGAGATCCCCTATGAGGACACCGCCAAGGGCAAGGTGAAGGATTGGCTCGCCAACTACAAAAAGATGTTCGGCACCGACGCCAACACGCAGGCGATCATCGGCTACAACGCGGTGATGACGTTCGCCTTCTATGCGCAGAAGGCGGGTAAGGATCTGACCGGCCAGAAGATGCTGGATTCGCTTGAATCGGGCGAAAAGTTCCTCGACATCTTCAATTCGCCGCCGACCAAGTTCTCCAGGAACGACCACCTCGCCAACACCATCACGCAGGTGCAGCAGATCAAGAACGGCCGCTGGGTGCTGACGAAGGATAGTCTGTCGTTCTGAGTATCGCCGTCATTGCGAGCGAAGCGAAGCAATCCATGCTGCCACGTTCGGAGAGATGGATTGCTTCGTCGCTTCGCTCCTCGCAATGACGGAGTCCCTTAGTTCGCCGGTTAGTGCAGCGCCGCTTCGGCCACCAGCGGCATGTCGGCATAGCGCCGGACGCCGGTCTCATCGACCACGAAAGTCGGCCGGTAGTTTCTGACGTCGGTATCGGCCACCATCATCATACGGCGGTTGTCCAGCGTCAGCCACTGTCCCTCGAGCCGGACTGCGGCCACCGCATGATCCTCGCCGCGGAGCGTGTCACGCATGATGACGATCCGCAGGTCTTCCGGCGCCATGCCGGCCAGCCGCAGCGCGACGAATTTGGCGATGGCGTAGTCCTCGCAATCGCCGGCGCCGCTCGCAAAGGTCATCAGCGGCGAAGCCCAGACGTCGATCGCGCCATATTGCACGAGGTCATCCGCGGGCCTGATCGCGAGATTGACGGCGCGGTTGACTTCACCGAGCCGGGCGCGGCCGTCTCTGGCCTTCGCGTCGTCGACGACGGCGAGGAATTTCAGCGCGGCCGGCGAGACACAGCCCTCGCGGTCGCCCTCGCACAGCGCAAGCTGCACCAGATCATCGGCGAGCCGGCGCTGCAGCCCGAGCCATTTGTCGCGCAATCCGCCCTCCGAGAGGATGGCTGTCACGCGCCCGAACGGCTCGATCGATTTCTTGATCAGGACCGCGCCCCCCGGGGACAGCAGCGTCCCCGCGCTGACCTGTGCCACCGGTGCAAGCCAAAGCAGAGCAAAGGCCAACATGAGCGCACGCAGCGCGCCCGCATAACCGAACATTCCCATCTGACACCCCCTGTCCGGATATCGGCGGCGTTCGCCAGCGCGTGACCGGATCGTTTCGTGGGAAGAGGATCGTGCGAGAGCGCTTGCGATCTGTTTAAGGAGGTGCGGACGGGCGGGAGAAATGCGGAAGACGCTGAAGCCGGTCTCGCCAAACCGTCGAAAATTTTATCGATCTTGCCAACCCCCCGCGGTCGAACCTTTTCGGGGGTAACGATGTCTTATCCTTGATGTTGGCTTAATAGGCGCGCGTCCGCAGGCGGGCTGGCGCAACAGCATCGGAAGTCGTCGGACGCATCAGGCGGCCGGTCTTTCTGAACATATGACTAACGGGGCAGCTTTTCCCTTGATCCGTAATCTACATCACATTGGGCGCCCGAACGCCGGTGTAGGTTGGCGCGGTTGGGCGGACGGCCAGCAGTCGGAAATATCCTTCCTTCGTAAGAAGTAATTGAATTCACTTCAATTTTCTGCAAATTAAATGGGGCTCCATGCGCTCTTCGGGCAACAACGCGCGCCGGATCAAATCTGCTTCGTGCCAGGCTGAAAGAAGACTTCCCGACCGCGCTGCCAATGGGCCTCGCACTCGGTGTGAGTGCTTTCGCGTGGTTTCTCCTAATGATATGTGTAAGTTTGGCTAAGGAAATTTACATTTTTATTAACTATTTCTGGTGGGGGCATTGAAGTACGCCGACAACGTTGCGTCGAGTGGGCTGGGGTCTGTTTCCAACGCGCATGTCGATCTTGATTCGTTTTCGTTCCGCGATGGCCACGCGGACAGCTTTACTGTTTCTGATGCGCATCTTCTGTTCTCCGGCAACTTCCACAAATCCGGCAACGATCTCGTCATCTCCGACGAGCTGCATCGCGTGGTGGTGCCGAACTACTTCCATGGCGACAAGCACCCGATACTGGTTTCCCCCGAGGGCGCGTCGCTCGATCCGAAGGTCGTTGATGCGCTGACCGGGCACACTGTTTACGCGCAGGCGGGAACGCCGCCGGCGGCAGATCTGGTCGGCCATATCGCCAAGATGACTGGCAGTGCCAGCGTGGTGCGCAGCGGCGTTACCGTCGAACTGCATAATGGCGAAGCGGTCTATCAGAGCGACGTGGTGCAGACCGGCAGCGATTCTACGCTCGGCCTCGTCCTGAACGACGGCACCACGTTCAACCTCAACGCCAATGCGCGGTTGATGCTGAACGAGCTCACCTATGACGCCAGCAGCAATTCGAACTCCTCGCTGATCACGCTGGTGCAGGGCGCCGCCAGCTTCGTCGCCGGCCAGGTCGCCAGGACCGGCGACATGAAAGTCGCCACCCCGATCGCGACCATGGGTATCCGCGGCACCGCTGTTATCCTCGACATCTCGTCGGTCGACGGCACGGTGAAGATCTCCGTCGTCGATCAGCAGGACAACCAGGTCCATGCTGTCCAGGTCTTCAACACGCGCGGCGTTCTGATCGGCACGGTGACCAGCAATGGCAGCATCCTGACGCTGACGCCGACTGCGGCTTTCGAGCTGATCGCGCGGGAAAGCGCCAAGACGCTGGCGGAGATCGCGCAGGAATTCGCGACCTTCCAGGCGGTGCTCAATACCTACGAGATCCAGAAGGCGATCGACCCGAACCTGCCGCAGCACACCGAGAACAACGCCAACCCGCGGACGAAATTTGCGAACATCGGCAGCTCGACCTCGCCCAATTCGCCGGGAACCGAATTCCGCTCGGCGCTCAACACCACTATCAACAGCAGCAACACCGGCTCCGCCAAGACCTTTTCCGTCCTGATGGATACGGGCAACGGAACCGGCGCGGGCGGTATATCAAATCAGGCATTGCTTGATCAGGGCCTCCCGGGGCAGCAAAACAACCAGCCCACCGGGCCGCAGCCGTCGATCCCGTTCGTCGTCAATCCGCCAACGGTTACCAGGATCTCCACGACCAGCACTGGCGATCATTTCGGGCCGGTGATGAGCGCCGACGGGCAATTCGTCACTTATGACCCCGACGGCGTCATCTATCTGTTCGACCGCGCGACCGGTGTCACCATCGTGATCTCGCCTTCCGGGGGCATCTATGGTTCGCCGACCATCAGCTCGGATGGTCACTCCGTCGTCTATCAAAGCTCCAGCGGCGTCATCTTCCTCTACAACAACGATCCGTCTTCGGCGCAGTACCACACGACGACACAGATTGGCGTGGGCACGTCGCCTGCGGTCAGCGGCGACGGCAGCAGGATCGCGGTCGAGAACGGCGGCAATATCATCGTCTACGATCGGCAGGGGCACGTCCTCACCACGATCACGCCCGCCGATGCCGGTGCCGGCGGATCGTTGCTGAAGCCGGCGATCAGCGCTGACGGCCATGTGGTTGCGTTCTGGGGTGCCGATCCCGGAGGCAATTCGGGCCATCTCTACGTCTATGACCGGTCAACCGGGGTCATCCGCACGATCGCGGACACCGCGCAGGGGGTCGGCGCGAGCGCCGCCTCGCTCAGTGCCGACGGCCGCTATGTCGTCTATCAAAGCGCCGACGCGAGCGGGCACTCGGAAATCTACCTCTACGACCTGCAGACCCACCAGATCGTCTTCCACACGTCGAACCCGAGCGGCGGGAGCTACAACCCCGTCATCAGCCCCGACGGCCATTTCATCATCTTCGCGAGCGACGCCGCGCTGACGTCGAACGACCACAATTCGGTTGCCGATACCTATGTGGTCAATCTCACCGATCCCGCCCATCCGAAGATCATGCTGGTGTCGACCGCGGCCGATGGGGCGTCCGGTAACGCCGCCTCCAACCTCGGCGCAACCATCAGCGCCGGTGGCCTGTTCATCGCCTTCGGCAGTAACGCGTCGAATCTTTCCACCGCGGACGGACCTGGCGGCGACATCTTCGTGGTCGATCCGAGTTCCGGCCGCAACGCGATCGTTGAGCAGACCGCCAACTCGGGGTCGGTCCTGACGACCAACGGCAAAGTCGGCATCACCGGCGGAATCAACGACGTCTCGCTTTCTGTCACCGACGCGGCGGGCAATCCGACCGGTCTCCTGCACGCGAGCTTCAGCGCCGACGGCAATTTTGTGAACTGGACGTTCGCCGAGAACAAATCGGATTTTGCCTCGCTGGTCTATGGCGACACGGCGACCCAGCAATTCCTGATCAAGCTCACATATAACGGCGGCACGACGACCATCCCGATCACGATCGGCGTCCACAATGCCATTCCGCCGACTATCCCGGTGGCGGACACGCCTCCGGTTGTCCACGATGCCACGCTCGCGGTGTCCGAGGGCGGGGTGGTGCTGCTGACGCCGGCGAACATCAACGTCACCGACCTCGACGATTCCAGCTTCACCTTCACGGTCACCAATGTCACGCATGGCAAGTTCCAGGTGTTGGGTGGCGAAGGCTGGATTGATACCGCCAGCTTCACCTCGGCCGATCTCGCCGCAGGGCACGTCCGCTTCGTTCACGACGGCGGCGAGGCGGCGCCGACCTTCTCGATCCAGGCCAATGATGGAGAAATGCTCTCCAATGTGAAGGCGGGCAGCATTGCCTTCACGAATGTCAACGATGCGCCGACGTTGGCGGGCGGAACAGTGACGGATGGCGTGATCAACGTGCCCGTCTCGAATGACCATGTCAGCCAGGAGGTTGCCGCAAAGCTTCTGGGGACGGGCCTGATCAAGGATCTTCCCGGAGCGGAGGGTTATGGCGAGCTCGCGTTCGACCATGGCGATGATAATTCCTCCGAAGCCATCGACATCACGTCAGCGTTCGGCGCGCAAGGCATCAATTTCTTCGGCCATCAATACAAGTCGCTCTACATCAACAACAACGGCAACATCACCTTCGGCTCGCCGACCGACGCCTATACGCCCAGCGTGATCGACGCGGGCCTGAACAATCCGATCATCGCGGTGTTCTGGGCCGACGTCGATACCCGCGGCCATGGCAACGTCTATTACGATCTCGACGCGGCCGATGGCGTCATGACCATCACTTGGGATGATGTCGGCTATTACAATGAGAGAGCGAACAAGCTGAATTCGTTCCAGCTCGTCCTGATCAGCGAAGGCAACGGCAATTTCGACGTCCAGTATCGCTACGGCGATATCAAATGGACGACCGGTGACGCCAGCGGCGGCTCCGATGGCCTCGGTGGCACCCCGGCGCGCGCCGGCTATTCGGCCGGCGACGGCACGCATTACTACGAGCTGCCGCAATCCGGAAACCAGGACGCGCTGCTCACGCTTCCGACCACCGACGGCAATACCGGCATCGACGGCGTCGATCAGTTCGAGGTGCACAACGGCGAGGTGGGCCTCACCGCGACAGGCGCGATCAATTTCGCCGATCCTGACCTCAACGACGTCCATACCGCCACCAGCAGCTATACCGGCAGCGGCACTGCGCTGGGAACGCTGACATTGGTCAAGCAGTCCGACATCGGCGGTGTCGGCGGGCAATTCGCCTGGACCTACACCGCCGATCCCGCAGCCGTGCGGCAGGCGCTCGACGGCTTGCCGGGTCACAGCAAGGTCGAGACCTTCAACGTCGTGATCAGCGACGGTCACGGCGGCACGCTCACCCAAACCGTATCCGTCACGCTGAACGAGATCGGCAACCACGCGCCGGTGGTTTCGGGCGCGGTTACGGGATCGGCGACGGAAGATGGCAGCCCCAGCACGCTGGACGCGCTCGCCAACGCATCCGATTCCGACCATGACGTGCTGACGGTCGTCAACGTCCCGACGCAACTGCCGGACGGGGTGTGCTACAACGCCGATACGCATTCCTTCACGCTCGATCCGAGCGTTGCCGCCTACCAGCACCTGGCTCAGGGCGAGCAGACCACGGTAACAGTCAATTATGGCGTCTCCGACGGTGACGCCATCACACAGGCCTCGGTGTCATGGACGATCGCCGGCACCAATGATGCGCCGGTCGCGGTGCCGGTGACGCTGACGCATGGCACCGAAGACGCGTCCTACATCATCCATGCCTCCGATCTGCTTCCGGGCGTGAGCGATATCGACAGCCAGTCGCTGTCGATCACCGGCCTCAGCATCGCGAGTGGTGGCGGCGATCTCGTTGACAATCACAACGGCAGCTGGATCTACACGCCGGCGTCGGGCTATGCCGGCCCTGTCAGCTTCACCTACGTGGCCTCCGACGGGGCGCTGCACGCAAGCTCGACGGCAAGCTTGACGCTCGATCAGGCGGTCACGCCGGTTACCGTTACAGTTGCCGTGCATACGCCCGATGGTTACGACTTCAGCACGTTCTATGACGACTTCGCTGCGAGCCAGCCCGTCACGGGTGACGGCTCCAGCGACCATGCCTTTGTCCTCAACGCCGGCAAAGGCATTGTTTTCGAGATGGTCAGCAGCGACTACAGCTTCGATCCGCAGACCGGCTCTATCTCCTATGTCATCGACGAGATCGATATTTTCGGTACGACAGATCCGGCCCAGGCCACGGCGGCGCATCTGCTGGTCAGCACCCATGGCTGGAACATGAGTGTCCAGGCCGTCGTCAATACCACTGCTCCGTCCGATCCGGTGCAGTCCACAGGACCAAGCTTTGGCGACATCTTCGGCGCGGTTGCCTTCAACTATGTCGGCAGCGTCGGCCCCGACGTGTTCCTGGCCAGCAATCATCCAGATGTCTTCAACGGCCTCGGCGGTCCGCTCGGCCCGACCGATCCAGGCAGCGACACCGTGGATTACTCGCACGCGAGCGGTTCGATCAGCGTCAACCTGCTCACCGGCGCTACCGCGGGCACCGCGGCCGCAGGCGATATCTTCTCCTCGATTGAGAACCTGCGCGGCACCGCGTTCGCCGACACGCTGACCGGCGACGGCCACGACAACGTCCTCTTCGGTGGTGGCGGCAACGACACTTTCGTCTTCAAGCAGAATGCCGGCGGCATCGGCCACGACACGATCGGCGATTTCACGCCGGGCCAGGACAAGATCGAGCTGGACTATGTCGCCTTCGATCCGAGCGGGCCGAACGATTTCAATCACTGGCTCGAAAGCCACGCCACCAGCGTGAACAACGGCAATGACGTACAGATCGACCTTGACGGCAACGATCACAGCACGATCCTGCTGAAGAACGTCGCGCTGGCCCATCTGCACGCCAACGACTTCATCCTTCCGCCGGGCAGCGTCTGACCGAGCCGGCCCGCACGCCTGGGTGCACCGCACTCTTGAAAACTCCCGGCGTGATCAATCGACGCGGGCGTGATATCGAAGCGTCATGAGACGGCTGAAGGCATTGCGAAGGTGGTTCAAGCGGCGCTTCGGCTATGCGCGGCTCGCCTGTCTTGCGATACTGGTCGGTTTCGCCGCGCTCAGGGTGCTCGATCCGCCGGCGATCGAGGAACTTCGGGTCAGGATGTTTGACGGTTTCCAGCTCATCGAGCCCCGGGTCAAGACGATCAGGCCGGTCACCATCGTCGATATCGACGAACAGAGCCTGTCCGAGCTCGGCCAGTTTCCCTGGCCGCGCACGCAGATCGCCGATCTCGTCACCAACCTGACCAAGCTTGGCGCGGTCGTGATCGCCTTCGACATCGTGTTCTCGGAGCCCGATCGGCTCAATCCGGATGCCGCCGCCGATACGATCCGCAACCTCGACGAGGAGACCCGAGCCAAGCTGCGGGCGCTGCCGAGCAACGACCAGATCCTGGCGGAGGCGATGGGCAAGTCGCGCGTGGTGCTGGGCGCCTCCGGCCTGCCGTTCGTGGTCGCCGAATTCGACAAGTCGCTGCCGCTGACGCCGCTCGCCATGAAGGGGGCAGAGCCGCAGCCTTTCATGTTCGATTTTCCCGGCCTGCTGCGCAACGTCCCCGTGCTGGAAGGGGCCGCCGCCGGCCGCGGCCTGTTCACGATCAGGCCCGAGCGCGACGGCATCGTCCGCCGCGTGCCGATGATCATGCTGGCGCAAGGCGCCACCATGCCGTCGCTGAGTTTCGAGGTGCTGCGGGTGGCGACCGGCTCCGGCACCGTGCTGATCGATACCGACGAGGCCGGAATCAAGAGCCTCTCGCTCCGCGGCTTGCGGATTCCGACCGACCACAACGGCCAGCTCTGGGTGCACTTCGCCCAGGCTGACCCTTCGATCTACGTCTCGGCGGTCGACGTGCTGCACGGGCGGGTGCCGGCGGAGAGGGTCCAGGGCAAGCTGGTCCTGATCGGCACCTCGTCGGTCGGGCTCAACGACATCAAGACCACGCCGGTCACACCCGCGATGCCTGGCGTGGAGATCCACGCCCAGGTGCTGGAGAGCGCGCTGAGCGGAGCCAGCGTATCGCAGCCGAACTACGGCATCGCGTTCGAGTTCGCCACAGCGCTGGTGTTCGGCCTGCTGGTGATCGCAATCGCCCCGCTGTTCGGGCCGATCACGCTGGTCGGCTTAGGCGCGGTATTCGCGACCGCGCTGATCGGTACCTCCTGGTACTTCTACACGCAGCACCGCCTGCTGATCGATTTCACCTATCCGTTGATGTCGACCACGGCGATCTATCTCACGCTGATCTTCTCGAGCTTCGTCCGCGAGCAGCAGCAGCGGAAGCAGATTCGCGGCGCGTTCGCCCAGTACATGTCGCCCGCGCTGGTCGAACAGCTCGCGCAGTCGCCGGAGAAGCTCGTGCTCGGCGGCGAGGAGCGCGAGATGACCATCATGTTCTCCGACGTCCGCGGCTTCACCACGATCTCGGAATCCTACAAGCACGACCCGCGGGGACTGACCGCCCTGATGAACCGCTTCCTGACGCCGCTCACCAATGCGATCCTCGCCCGCAAGGGAACGATCGACAAATATATGGGCGATGCGATCATGGCGTTCTGGAACGCGCCGCTCGACGACAAGGCGCACGAGATCAACGCCTGCGAGGCGGCGATCGACATGCTCGAGCGCATCGACGAGCTCAACAGGCTGCGCAAGGAGGAGGCGGATGCGGGCGGGCACGTCTATATCCCGCTCAATGTCGGCATCGGCCTCAACACCGGCGTCTGCGTGGTCGGCAATATGGGCTCCGACCTTCGCTTCGACTATTCGGTGCTGGGCGACAGCGTCAACCTCGCCTCGCGCCTCGAGGGGCAGTCCAAGGAATACGGTTTTCCAATCATCGTGGGATCGAAGACTGCGCTCGCCGCCAAGGAAAAGTTCGCGATCCTCGAGCTCGACTTCATCATGGTCAAGGGCAAGAAGGAGCCGGAGGTGATCTACGCGATCGCCGGCCGCGAGGACATTGCGCAGTCCGGCCGCTTCCAGCGCCTGCGCAATCTCACGATCGAGATGCTGGCCTGCTACCGCGGCCGCGATTGGCAAGGCGCGCTAGCCGCCATCGAGCGCGGCCGCAAGACCGACGAGGGCCATGCGCTGGAACGGTTGTACAATCTCTATGAAGCGCGCATCCGCCATTTCCTCGAGAGCCCGCCCCCGAAAGATTGGAACGGCGCCTTCGCGCTGCTGACGAAATAGCGCGGTGATTTTGTAGGGTGGGCAAAGCGAAGCGTGCCCACCATCCCGAGCAGCGCAAGAAAAGGTGGGCACGCTGCGCTTTGCCCACCCTACGGAATCCCGTCATTGCGAGGAGCGTGGCGACGAAGCAATCCACGCCTCCACAAGCGGAGAAATGGATTGCTTCGCTTCGCTCGCAATGACGCGAAGAGGCGACGCGAGAACTACTGCAGCCCGATCTGCGTCAGGTCCTGGAACCAATGCTGCGCCTGCACGAAGGTCTTGACCTTGGGCGACAGCGCATGCGGGTTGGTGTCGTGCACCACCCACACCAGCACGGCATCGTCGACGATCAGTGCGTGCGCCTGCGCCAGCAGTTCGTCCTGCTTGGTGGTGTCGAAGGTCTGCTTGGCCTCGTCGATCAGCGCATCGACCTTCGGGTTCTTGTAGCCGCCCCAGTTGACGCCGACAGGCGCGATCTGGCCGGAATGGAAGAAGCGGACGATCGCGTAGAGCGGGTCCGAGGTCACATAGGCGATGTTGTTGGCGGTGATGCCGGCGTTCATCTCGTCGGCCGCGCCCTTGCGCCAATGCGTATAGAGAGTTTCGAGCTCGACCACCTTGAAGTCGACGTCGATGCCGATCTCCTTGAAGCTCTGCTGCAGGAATTCGTTCATCGGCAGCGACAGCATCTGGCCGGTGCCGCCCTGGGCGATGATGAAGGTCGTCTTCAGCGGCTTCTCCTTGGAGTAGCCGGCCTCCTGCACGAGCTTCTTGGCGGCGGCGAGATCATATTTGATGTCGAAGGTCGGCTTGCCGAACCACGGGCTCGAGGGGTCCACCTGGCCCTTGGCAGGTTTTGCCAGTCCGTTCATCAGCCCGACTACGGCATCGCGATCGATCGCGAGGTTCAGCGCTTTGCGCAGGCGGATGTCGGTCCAGGGCGAGCCGGGCAGCACGCTCAGATGATAGTTCCAGACATGCGGGGTGACGTTGTCGACGATCTTCATGCCGGCGGCCTTGAGCTGCGGCACGGCGTCCGGCGCCGGCGTCTCGATCAGGTCGACCTGGCCCGCGAGCAGCGCATTGGTGCGTGTCAATGCCTCCGGCATCGGGATCAGCACCATCTTGTCGACCTTGGGGAGGCGCTTCTTGTTCCAATAGTCCTCGTTCTTGGTGAGCTCGGCGAGTTCGCGCGGCACGAGCTTGGTCAATTTGAACGGGCCGGTGCCGGAGGGCTGGCTTGCGAACTTGTCCCAGTCCTTGCCGAGCTTTTCATATTGCGCGGGGCTCGAGACCAGGAACCAGAGCATCTGGTAGGGGAAGAAGGAGTCGACCGTCTTGGTCGTGATCTCCACGGTGAAATCGTCGATCTTGGCGTAGCTCGCGACCGAGGGCAGGCGGGTCTTCACCTGCGCGCTCTGCCGCTTGTCGAATTGCGGTGCCTTGTCGTTCAGCACCTTGTCCAGATTCCAGATCACGGCATCGGCGTTGAAGTCGCTGCCGTCGTGGAACTTGACGCCCTTGCGCAGCGTGAAGCGCCACTTGGTCTTGTCCTTGTCGTCGACTTTCCATTCCGTGGCGAGGCCGGGCACCAGTTTGCCCGGCCGGTCGGCGACATCCATCTCCCAGGCGACGAGCGGATCGTAGATCGTATAGGCGGTGAATTGATAGGCACCTGCGCCGCGATCGGGCTGGCCGGTCGTGAGCGGGATATCCGCCATCGAGATTCCGTAGCGCACCACGGATTCGGCTTGCGCCGGCTTGCTGCTCCAGCCTGCGCCGATGGCAAGCGCCAAAGCAGCTACGAGAATCGAATATCGGGTGCGCATGTTACCAAAGCTCCGTTGACGTATTCCGAATACCGGATGCCAACCAAGCAAGCTTGATGCCAGAATAGGCACATCTTTCCGTCCCGCGGCACGGACTGAGAAGAATCGACGCATCCCGGGGCGATTTTCCGCAGAACTATTCCCCTTGGCACAGGCATTGCATACGATTGCCCAACAATTAATCACCCGAAGTTGAAGAAGGGACCTTTGCAATGCGTACTGAGAGAACCAAAGCGATGGCGCTGGCAGCGGCGCTGGCGATTGCGCTGGCCGCCGTGCCGCGCGCAGCCGGCGCCGAAACGGTGCTGCGCATCGGCATGACCGCTGCCGATATTCCGCGCACGCTCGGGCAGCCCGATCAGGGCTTCGAAGGCAACCGCTTCACCGGGCTCACGATGTATGACGGGCTGACGATGTGGGACCTGTCGTCGGCCGACAAGGCGAGCGTCGTCATCCCCGGCCTTGCGACCGAGTGGAAGGTCGACGATGCCGACAAGAAGAAATGGATCTTCAAGCTGCGTCCCGGCGTCACCTTCCATGACGGCTCGCCGTTCAATGCCGACGCCGTTGTCTGGAATGTCGACAAGGTGCTCAAGCAGGATGCACCGCAGTTCGATCCGAGCCAGGTCGGCGTCACCGCCTCGCGCATGCCGACGCTGGCCTCGGCCCGCAAGATCGACGACATGACGGTTGAACTCACCACCAAGGAGCCGGACAGCTTCCTGCCGATCAACCTGACCAACCTGTTCACGGCGAGCCCGGCAAAGTGGCAGAAGTTCTATGACACTGCCGAAGGTGCCGATGCGAAGGCGAAATCGCAGGCCGCCTGGGCCGCCTTCGCCAGGGACGCCTCGGGCACCGGGCCGTGGAAGATGACGAAATTCACACCGCGCGAGCGGCTCGAGCTCGTCAAGAACGCTGCCTATTGGGACAAGGCGCGCGTTCCCAAGGTCGACAAGATGGTGCTGCTGCCGATGCCGGAAGCCAATGCGCGCACCGCCGCGCTGCTCTCCGGTCAGGTCGATTGGGTCGAGGCGCCGGCGCCAGACGCGCTGCCCGAGATCAAGCAGCGCGGCTTCGTGCTCTACAGCAATGAAGAGCCGCATGTCTGGCCCTGGCAGTTCTCCCGCATCGAGGGCTCGCCGTGGAACGACATTCGCGTCCGCAAGGCCGCCAATCTCTGCGTCGATCGCGAAGGTCTGCGCGACGGCCTGCTTGCCGGGTTGATGGTGCCGGCGACCGGCACGTTCGAGCCGGGCCACCCCTGGCGCGGCAATCCGACCTTCCAGATCAAATATGACAAGCCTACCGCGCAGAAGCTGATGCAGGAAGCGGGCTACGGTCCGAACAAGAAGCTGACGGTGAAGATCCAGACGTCTGCTTCAGGTTCAGGTCAGATGCTGCCTCTGCCGATGAACGAATATCTGCAGCAGGCGCTCGCCGAATGTTATTTCGACGTGCAGCTCGACGTGATCGAATGGAACACGCTGTTCACCAATTGGCGGCGCGGCGCCAAGGACCCGACCGCCAATGGTGCCAACGCGACCAACGTCACCTATGCGGCGATGGATCCGTTCTTCGCGCTGGTGCGCTTCCTGCAGTCGTCGATGGCGCCGCCGGTGTCGAACAATTGGGGCTATATCAACAACCCCAAATTCGATGAACTCGTGACCAAGGCCCGCCAGAGCTTCGATCCCGCCGCGCGCGACGCGGCGCTCGCCGAGCTGCATGCGGCCTCCGTCGACGACGCGGCGTTCCTTTACGTCGCCCACGACGTCGCGCCGCGCGCGATGAGCCCGAAGGTCAAGGGCTTCGTGCAGCCGAAGAGCTGGTTCGTCGATTTTTCGCCGGTCTCGATGACGCAATAGACGTAAGTTGCGCTGTTCACCCTCTCCCCTTGTGGGAGAGGGTGGCTTCGCGGAACGCGAAGCCGGGTGAGGGGTCTGCCTCCGCGGATAGAGGCCTCTCCTTAGCAGCATTAGCATCCGCGGATAGAACCCCTCATCCGGCGCGCATTTCATGCGCGCCACCTTCTCCCACAAGGGGAGAACGGAAGTAGAGAGTCGCTCGTGTTTGCCTATATCGCCAGACGCATCGTCTATGTGATTCCGATCGTCATCAGCGTCGCGCTGGTGTGTTTCCTGCTCGTGCATATCACGCCCGGCGATCCTCTGGTCGCGGTGCTGCCGGCCGACGCCTCGCAGGAGCTGGCGCAGCAATTGCGCACGGCTTACGGCTTCGACCGTCCGCTGCCGGTGCAGTTCGGGCTGTGGCTGTGGCGCGCTGTGCACGGTGATCTCGGCAATTCCATCGCGACCGGCCGGCCCGTGCTGTCGGAGGTGATGCGCGCCGTAAGCAACACTGTGATGCTCGCGATCTTTGCCGCGATGATCGGCTTCACGCTCGGGCTGCTATTCGGACTGATCGCCGGCTATTTCCGCGATAGCTGGATCGACAAGCTCGCGACTTCCTTTGCGATCGCCGGCGTCTCGGTGCCGCATTACTGGCTCGGCATGGTGCTGGTGATCATCTTCTCGGTGCAGCTCAACTGGCTGCCCGCGGTCGGCGCCGGTCCCGGCGGCTCCGGCGCCTGGGCATGGGATTGGGACCACTTGCGCTATCTGATCCTGCCTGCGGTCACGAGCTCGGTGATCCCGATGGGGATCGTCACCCGCACGGTGCGCGCGCTGACCGGCGATATCCTGTCGCAGGATTTCGTCGAGGCCTTGCGCGCCAAGGGCCTGCGCGAGACCAACGTGTTCCGCCACGTCATCAAGAACGCGGCCCCCACCGCGCTCGCGGTGATGGGATTGCAGCTCGGCTACATGCTCGGCGGCTCGATCCTGATCGAGACCGTGTTCTCCTGGCCGGGCTCGGGATTGCTGTTGAACTCCGCGATCTTCCAGCGCGACCTGCCGCTGTTGCAGGGCACGATCCTGGTGCTGGCGCTGTTCTTCGTGCTGCTCAACCTCCTGGTCGATATCACGCAGGCCGCGATCGACCCGCGGATCAAGCGAGGCTAGCGCGATGAGCACGATCACCGATCTCGCACTGCAAGCAGCCCCCGCGACGAAGGCGCGAGGCTATTGGGCTACCGTCGGCCGCCGCATCATGCGCGACAAGGTCAGCATAGCCTGCGCGCTCATCTTGATCCTGATCTTTGCGGCGGCACTGTTCGCGCCATGGCTCGGGCTCGCCGATCCCTACCAGGGCTCGATGATCCGCCGCCTGCGCCACATCGGTACATCAGGCTATCTGCTCGGCACCGACGAGCTCGGCCGCGATATGCTGTCGCGTCTCGTCTATGGCGGGCGGCTGTCGCTGATCATCGGCATCCTGCCGGTGATCTTGGCCTTCGTGATCGGCACCGGGCTCGGGCTGGTCGCGGGTTATGTCGGCGGCAAGCTCAATACCGCGATCATGCGCACCATCGACGTGTTCTACGCCTTCCCTTCGGTGCTCCTGGCGATCGCGATCTCCGGCGCGCTGGGCGCCGGCATCGTCAACTCCATCGTGTCGCTCACCGTCGTGTTCGTGCCGCAGATCACCCGCGTTGCCGAGAGCGTCACGACCGGCGTGCGCAACATGGATTTCGTCGAGGCCGCGCGCGCCTCCGGTGCGGGTCCGCTCACCATCATGCGCGTGCACATGCTCGGCAACGTGCTGGGTCCGATCTTCGTCTACGCCACCGGCCTGATCTCGGTTTCGATGATCCTCGCCGCGGGCCTGTCGTTCCTCGGCCTCGGCACCAAGCCGCCGGAGCCGGAATGGGGCCTGATGCTGAACACGCTGCGCACCGCGATCTACGTCAACCCCTGGGTCGCGGCGCTGCCGGGTGTGATGATCTTCGCAGTCTCGATCTGCTTCAACCTGTTGAGCGACGGCATGCGCAGCGCCATGGATATCCGGAACTGAGGCATGAGCGAGATGCATTCACACATCGACATGCTTGCCCCCGTGGAGGACGTCGGCGGCGCCGCGCAGCCGCTGCTTCAGGTGAACGGCCTGACCAAGCACTTCCCGGTGCGCGGCGAATTGTTCGGCGCGCGCAAGACCGTGCGGGCGGTCGACAATGTCTCCTTCACGATCGCCAAGGGCGAGACCGTCGGCATCGTCGGCGAGTCCGGCTGCGGCAAGTCGACCACCGCGCGGCTCCTGATGCACCTGATGAAGCGCGATTCCGGCGAGATCATCTATGACGGCATGCAGGTCGGCCGCGCATTGTCGCTACGCGAATTGCGCAGGGGCATGCAGATGGTGTTCCAGGACAGCTACGCCTCGCTCAATCCGCGCCTCACCATCGAGGAATCCATCGCCTTCGGCCCGAAGGTGCATGGCATGGCAGATAGCGCGGCGCGCGCGCTTGCGCGCGAACTGCTCGGCAAGGTGGGCCTGCGGCCGGAAAACTTCGCCAACCGCTATCCGCACGAAATCTCCGGCGGCCAGCGCCAGCGCGTCAACATCGCGCGTGCGTTGGCGCTGTCGCCTCGGCTGGTGATCCTGGATGAAGCCGTCTCCGCGCTCGACAAATCGGTCGAGGCGCAGGTGCTCAATCTGCTCGCGGACCTCAAGCGCGAGTTCGGGCTGACCTATCTCTTCATCAGCCACGACCTCAATGTCGTCCGCTACATCTCCGACCGCGTGCTCGTGATGTATCTCGGCGAAGTCGTCGAGCTCGGCCCGGTCGATAAAGTGTGGGATCAACCTGCGCATCCCTACACGCGCGCGCTGCTGGCGGCGATGCCGTCCTCCGATCCGGACAAGCGCACCGAGGTGCCGCCGATCTCGGGCGATCCGCCGAACCCGATCGATCCGCCGCCGGGCTGCCGGTTTCACACCCGCTGCCCGTTTGCGGAGCCGCTCTGCGCAAAAGCCACTCCACAACTGACCACGCTCGATAGTACGGGTCATCAGGCGGCGTGCTACATGGCTATTCCGGGCTCGGGGCATAGCCGCGCACCGGCAAGGGAGGAAGAGGCGGCATGACGAAACCCAGTCCGAAGGAAGCCATGGCGATGGCCGACGTCGCGGGCGTTCCCGTCGGCGGCGAAGTCGCCGCGCGGATCTCCAATTCGATCAGCCCGGCCTTCGCCGGCTTCGCGCCGGTTGCCGGCACGCTGCCGTTCGATCTCGAGCCCGCGAGCTTCCTGCTCGCGCAGACCGCGAAGGTGTCGAAATGAGCAGCGAATTTGCCTTGATGTCGCTGACCGCGGTCGCGAAAGCGATCGCCGAGAAGAAGGTCTCCTCGCGCGAGGTGACGCGAGCCTTGCTGCACCGCATCGCGGAGTGGCAGCCCAAGCTCAACGCTTTCATGGCCATCGAGTCCGAACAAGCCCTTGCCGCCGCCGATGAAGCGGATGCGGAACTTGCGAAAGGCAGGAGCCGCGGCGTCCTCCACGGCGTGCCGCTCGCGCACAAGGATATGTATTACGAGGCCGGCAAGGTCGTGACCTGCGGCTCGCTGATCCGCCGCGACTTTGTCGCCAAGACCACGGCGACCGCGCTGCAGCGATTGAAGGATGCCGGAACCATCCGGCTCGGCTCGCTGCAGATGGTCGAGTTCGCCTATGGCCCGACCGGCCACAACGTGCATTACGGCCCGGTCCATAATCCCTGGAACGTCGACCACATCACCGGCGGCTCCTCCTCCGGCTCCGGTTCGGCGGTTGCCGCGCGACTGACATTTGCGGCGCTGGGATCGGACACGGGCGGCTCGGTCCGCATGCCCGCGCATTTCTGCGGCGTCACCGGACTGAAGACGACCGTCGGCCGCGTCAGCCGCGCCGGCGCAATGCCGCTGTCGCAATCGCTCGACACCGTCGGCCCCCTGGCGCAGACCGCCGAGGATTGCGCGCTGCTGCTCGGCCTGACGGCAGGTAGCGACCCTGAGGATCCGACCGCCTCGACGCTGTCGGTGCCGGATTATCTCGAAGCCGCCAAGGGCTCGCTGAAAGGCCTCAAGATCGGCCTGCCGACTGCCTTCTATGTCGACGATCTCGATTCCGAGGTGGCGCGCATCCTCGACGAGACCATCGCCGTCCTCAAGCGCGAGGGCGCCGAGATCGTCAAGGTCGAGTTGCCCGACCAGCGCCAGCTCAGTTCGGCATCCCAGATCGTGCTTGCCGCCGAGGCGGCCGCCTTCCACAAGCGCTGGATGATCGAGCGTCCGCAGGATTACGGCGCGCAGGTGTTGATGCGGCTGCAGAACGGGCTCGCGGTTCCCGCCGTCAGCTATCTCGAGGCGATGCGCTGGCGCGGCCCGGCCCTTGCGGCCTACAATGCCGCGGTTGCCGGCTTGGATGCGGTGATTGCCCCGGCAGCGCCGGTGCCTGCGCCGACGATCGCCGAGAGCGATGTCGGCAATGGCCCTGGCGCCGAGGCGGTGATCCAGCGGCTGACGCGCTTCACCCGCCCGGTCAACTATCTCGGCCTGCCGTCGCTGGCGATCCCCTCGGGCTTCACCCGCACGGGGCTCCCGGTCGGCATGCAACTGATCGGCCGCTCCTTCGAGGAAGCCACGCTGCTCCGCATCGGCGCGGCGTTCCAGCGGGCCACCGATTTCCACGCTAAGGTGCCGAAGCTCGCATGACCAATCTTGTCGAAGTCCGGGATCTCAACATCCGCTTCACCGGCGAACGCACGGTGCACGCCGTCAATGATCTGAGCCTCTCGCTCGGTGAGGGCGAGGTGCTCGGCCTGCTCGGCGAATCCGGCTCCGGCAAGAGCGTCACGCTGCGCGCGTTGATGCGGCTGTTGCCGAAGAAGCGGACGCAGATCTCGGGCAGCGTCAAGGTGCTGGGACAGGACGTGCTGGCGATGGACGACGAGGCGCTGTCGAATTTTCGCGGCCAGACCGTCTCGATGATCTTCCAGGAGCCGGCGCTCGCGCTTGATCCGGTCTACACCATCGGCCGCCAGATCGCGGAAACCGTGATGCGGCATGAGGGCAAGAGCGAGCGCGAGGCGACGGCGCGTGCGCTCGAGATGCTGGAGGTGGTGCGCATTCCCTCCGCCAAGCGCCGGCTCGAATCCTATCCGCACGAGATGTCAGGCGGCATGCGCCAGCGCGCGATGATTGCGCTTGCGCTCGCCTGCAAGCCGAAGATCCTGCTCGCGGACGAGCCGACCACCGCGCTCGATGCCACCGTGCAGATCCAGATCCTGCTCCTGCTGCGCGAGTTACAGCGCGAATTCGGCATGTCCGTGATCTTCGTGACCCACGACATCGGCGTTGCGATCGAGATCTGCGACCGCGTCGCCGTCATGTATGCCGGGCAGATCGTCGAGCAGGGCAGTCTCCGTGGCATCGTGCGTTCTCCGGTCCATCCCTACGCCAAGGGCCTGCTGGCCTCGACCATCCATGGCGCCAAGCGCGGGGAGCGGCTGGAGACGATCCCGGGCACGCCCCCCTCGCTCGACCGTGCGCCGACCAGTTGCTCCTTCGCGCCGCGCTGCAGCCAGGCGCAGCCGCGCTGCTCCGAGCAGTTGCCGCCCGCCGTGCAGGTCACGCCGGACCGCATCGCGCGGTGCGTGCTGGCCGAAGTCTCTCTCCGTAGCCCGGGTGAAGCGCTAGCGTAACCCGGGGACCACTCGCCAACGCCGACGCAGTTGTCCCGGGTTTCGCGTTCCGCTCCACCCGGGCTACGAAGTCGGCGGCCGTCATTAACCTTCCTGGACCTGACGGTTGCGCAGTGCGGAACTGCGCCGAAATTAACGCAACCAGAATGCGGCTGCCGCGACATAAATAGACGCTGGCCACAAACATCGGTAAAACGTGGTCAATACTTGACCCTTTTTGCAGAGATAAGCATTCATGGCAGCCGCTCCCGGCGTCCGGCGTTCCGAACTCGGCGATGCGCTGCGCGCCTGCCGCGCCGCCTTCATCGGCGTCGGCCTGATGAGCTGCGTGATCAACGTCCTGTATCTGACCGGCTCGATCTTCATGCTGGAGGTCTACGACCGCGTGCTGCCGAGCCGCAGCGTGCCGACCCTGGTCGGCCTGGTCGTGCTCGCCGCCGGCCTCTACATCGCCCAGGGCGTGCTTGATCTCCTGCGCGGACGGATCCTCGGGCGGATCGGCACCTCGCTGGACGAGGCGATCAATGCCCGTGTGTTCGACACCATCGTGCGCCTGCCGCTGCTGATGGGCAATCGCACCGAAGGCCTGCAGCCATTGCGCGATCTCGACAACGTCAGGTCGTTCCTCGGCAGCCAGGGGCCGGGCGCGTTCTTCGACCTGCCATGGCTGCCGCTCTATATGGCGATCTGCTTCGCCTTCCACTGGCTGCTCGGCGTCACCGCGCTGGTCGGCGCGATCATCCTGATCACGCTGACGCTGATCACCGAATTCATGTCGCGCAGCCCCGCCAAGGAGGCCATGACGCTCGCCGCCCGTCGCAACGATCTCGCGGCGGCGAGCCGCCGCAACGCCGAAGTGCTGGTTGCGATGGGCATGTCCGGCCGGCTGCAGCGGCGCTGGAGCGAGGCCAATGAGAATTATCTCGCGGGCAACCAGCGCGCGAGCGACGTTGCCGGCGGGCTCGGCGCGGTCGCCAAGGTGCTGCGGATGATGCTGCAGTCCGCGGTGCTCGCGGTCGGCGCCTATCTCGTCATCTTCCAGGAGGCGACCGGCGGCATCATCATCGCGGGTTCCATCCTCAGCGCCCGCGCACTGGCGCCGATCGATCTCGCGATCGCGCATTGGAAGGGGTTTGTCGCTGCGCGGCAGAGCTGGCATCGGCTCAGCCGGCTGCTGCAGCAGATGCCGCCGGCCGGCACTCAGACCGTGCTGCAGGCGCCGACCAAGCGGCTGTCGGTCGAGGCCGTCTCGCTTGCGGCACCGGGCGACCAGCGGGTGATCGTGGCCGACGTGGCGTTCGTGCTCGAAGCCGGCAGCGGCGTCGGCATCATCGGTCCCAGCGGCTCAGGCAAGTCATCGCTGGTGCGCGCGCTGGTCGGCGTCTGGATGCCGTTCCGCGGCAAGGTGCGGCTCGACGGCGCCGCGCTCGACCAATGGTCGCCGGACGTGCTCGGCCGCTATGTCGGCTATCTGCCGCAGGACGTCGAACTGTTCGCGGGCACGGTGGCGCAGAATATCTCTCGCTTCGACGCGGGCGCGAAGTCGGACGATATCATCGCCGCCGCCAAGGAAGCCGGCGTGCACGAGATGATCATCAAGATGCGCGAGGGCTACGACACGCAGGTCGGCGAGCAGGGCACGGCGCTGTCGGCCGGCCAGGCGCAGCGGATCGCGCTGGCGCGCGCGCTCTATGGCGATCCGTTCCTGATCGTGCTGGACGAGCCGAATTCCAATCTCGATAGCGAAGGCGACGAGGCGCTGACGCGGGCGGTGCGCTCGGCGCGCGAGCGCGGCGCCGTTGTGGTGGTGGTGGCGCACCGGCCGATCGGAATCGAGGGCGTCGACCAGATCCTGGTGCTGAAGGAAGGCCGCATACAGGCCTTCGGCCCGAAGGAAACCGTGCTGGCGCAGGTGCTGCAGCCGCGCGTCGCCCCGGCGCCGCCGATCAAGATCGTCTCCGACGCGGGAGCCAAATCATGAGCGAAGAATCGCGCAGGGCGCAGCGCTCGATCCGGCTGCATCTGGTCGTTGGCCTCGTCGTCGTACTGGTGGTGGCCGGCGGCTTCGGCGGCTGGGCCTCCACCGTGCCGATCTCGGGCGCCTTGATCGCGCCGGGCTCGGTGGTGGTCGATTCCAACGTCAAGAAGGTGCAGCACCCGACCGGCGGCGTGGTCGGCGAGGTGCGCGTGCGCGACGGCGACCTCGTCAAGACCGGCGACATCGTGGTGCGGCTGGACGAGACGGTGGTGAAGGCGAGCCTTGCGATCGTGGTCAAGACGCTCAACGGGCTCTATGCGCGCGCGGCGCGCCTTGAGGCCGAGCAGCAGGGACGCGACAGGATCGTCTTTCCGAAGGTCTTGGCCGACCGCGCCGAGGATCCCGACGTCCGCGACGTCCTGGCGAGCGAAACCAAGCTGTTCGAGGTCCGCGTCAACGGCCGCATCGGCCAGAGGGCGCAACTGCGCGAGCGCGTCACCCAGCTCAAGGAGGAGATCGAGGGCCTGAGGGCGCAGGAGGTCGCGAAGGACAAGGAGATCGAGCTGGTGCAGCAGGAACTCGTCGGCGTCCGCCAGCTCTATGACCAGCGTCTGGTACAGCTCACGCGCCTGAACACGCTCGAGCGCGACGCTGCGCGGCTCGCCGGCGAACGGGCGCAATACATCGCTGCCCGCGCGCAGGCCAAGGGCAAGATCACCGAGACCGAGTTGCAGA
Organism: Bradyrhizobium sp. 31Argb; assembly: GCF_043638955.1. Classification (NCBI taxonomy): domain Bacteria; kingdom Pseudomonadati; phylum Pseudomonadota; class Alphaproteobacteria; order Hyphomicrobiales; family Nitrobacteraceae; genus Bradyrhizobium; species Bradyrhizobium sp. 31Argb. The sequence goes on from NZ_JBEGDB010000029.1 coordinate 41,675, forward strand.
TCATCCAGGTCGACAAGGACATGCTGGCCGAGGTCTCCAAGGATCTGCGCGAGACCAACGACAAGATCGGCGAATTCGTCGAGCGCAAGGTGACTGCCGAAGACCAGCTTCGCCGCATCGACATCCGGGCGCCGCAGGACGGCATGGTGCTGCAGTCGACGGTGCATACCGTCGGCGGCGTGATCACCGCGGGCGATGCCATCATGATGATCGTGCCGCAGGCCGACGCTCTTTCGGTGGAGGCCAAGGTCAATCCGCAGGATATCGACAAGCTGCAGATCGGCCAGAAGACGCTCTTGCGCCTGTCGGCCTTCAACCAGCGCACCACGCCGGAGATCAGCGGCGTCGTCACCCGCGTCTCGGCCGACGTCACCACCGACCAGCGCACCGGGCAGAGCTTCTACACCATCCGCGTCTCGATGCCGCCGGACGAGATCAAGCGCCTCGGCGACGTCAAGGTTATCCCGGGCATGCCGGTCGAAGCCTTCGTCCAGACCGGCGACCGCACCATGCTGTCCTATCTGATGAAGCCCCTGAGCGACCAGTTCATGCGCTCGTTCCGGGAGAAGTAAGTCTTGTCGTCCCGGGCTTAAGACGACGACGAGGAACTGCCGTGCCTCCTCTCCGTCATTGCGAGCGGAGCGAAGCAATCCATGCCTCCGCAAGTGGTGACATGGATTGCTTCGTCGCTATCGCTCCTCGCAATGACGGCAACACTTCACGTTGTCGCGCCCCCGTTCGTTGGGACCACGAGCTACCGTAAATTCTCCAGCAGCAAATTCAGCGCGGCCTTCGCGAACGCCTGCATGTTCGCTTGCCGGTCGCAGCTAGCGGTCTCGAGCGTGATCGCGGCCTCCACAGGCCCCGCTACCGCCATGCAGCTATGGCCCGCCGCGTCGCCATAGCGGTTGCCGGCCGGTCCCGCTGCGCCGGTCTCAGACAGGCCCCAGTCGGTCGCAAGGCGCGTGCGGATCTGGCTCGCGAGCAATTTTGCGTAAGGTTCCGATGCCGAGCGGATGCCCTTCATCGTCTCGTTGGGAATGTCCATCAGCACGCGCCGTGCATCGCGGGTGTAGATCACGCCGCCGCCGATGAAATAGGCGGATGCGCCGGGCACGGCGAGCAGCGCCGCCGAGATCAGGCCACCGGTCGAGGATTCCGCCACTGCAATCGTCTGCTTCCGCTCGATTAGCCTCGCTGCGATCTTTTCCGCAATGGACACCAGTTCGTTCATCGGCCGCCTCTCTTGTTGTTTGCCATGAAAATTCTCCGGGGCGTCCTGCCTTCCTAGCACATCACTTCGGCGCCTGCCGAGTTGCGGGCTAGTGGCAGGCCTGCTTGAATGCAGAGCAATCAACGGGCGCGGCGCACGCGCTTAAACGAGGAAACGTCATGACGTCGCCGATCGGGGGTGGCGTGGATTGCGATCTGCATCCCGCCGTGCCCCATCTGACCAGCCTGTTGCCGTACATGAACGACTACTGGCGCGACCAGGTGACGACGCGTGGCATGACGGATCTGCTGTCGCAATCCTATCCGGTCAATTCACCGGTCTCGGCGCGGCCGGATTGGCGGCCGGCGCAGGGCAAGCCCGGCTCCAATCTTGCCGACATGCAGCGCCAGGCGCTCGACAAGTTCGGTGTCGCCTATGGCATCTGCAATCCTCTCTATGGTGTGCAGATGGTGTTCAGTGAGGACATGGCTGATACGTTTTGCCGCGCGCTGAACGACTGGCTCGCCAGGGAATGGCTCGACAAGGACGATCGGCTGCGCGGCTCGATGGTGATCCCCGTGCAGAGCATCGAGAAATCCGTGAGGGAGATCGAGCGCTGCGCCAGGGATCCGCGCTTCGTCCAGGTGCTGATGCTTGTTATGGGCGACATGCCCTTGGGCAAGCGGCACTATTGGCCGATCTATGCCGCGGCGGAGCGCCTGGGCTTGCCGATCGGCGTGCACGCCGGCAGCGCCTATCACAACCCGCCGACCTCGGTGGGCTGGGGTTCCTATCACATCGAGGATTATGTCGCGCAGGCGCAGGCGTTCCAGACGCAACTCACCAGCCTGATCGTCGAGGGCGTATTCGCCCGCCACCCGAACCTGAAAATGGTGATGCTCGAAAGCGGCTTCACCTGGCTGCCGCCTTATCTCTGGCGCTTGCACAAGTTCTGGCGCGGCGTCCGCATGGAGACGCCGTGGGTCGATCGCGCGCCGCTGGAGATTGTGCGCAGCAACATCCGCTTCTCGCTGCAGCCGGTCGACGCGCCGCCGGACGGCGAGACGCTGAACCGATTGTTCGACCATATGCAGTCGGACGAATTGCTCCTATTCTCGACCGACTATCCGCACTGGCAATTCGACGGCGACGAGGTGCTGCCGAAGGGGATTTCGCCCGACCTGGTCCGCAAGATCATGATCGACAATCCGCTCGCGACTTATAGCCGGTTGAAGCTACCTGTGAAGGAGACGACGCCATGAACGTCCAGATTCGTGAACGTCCCGATGCGGCATCGTCCACCAGCATCAAGACCGCGATCGCCGATTGCGACATCCATCCGGCGCGCGCTACCCAAACTGAGCTCTATCCATTCCTCGCCAAACGCTGGCACGCACATCTCGAAACCTTCGGTGTGCATCCCTATCAGGGCATGATGGGTGGCCCGCCCTATCCCAAGGCGCAGCCGAATGCGTCGCGCCGCGACGCCTATCCGCCGGAAGGCGGGCCGCAAGGCTCCTCGCTCTCCTTCATGCAGCAGCAGCATCTCGATCCGAACAATGTTGCGCTCGGCGTGCTCAACCCGCTCAACACCGGGCAGGGCATCCGCAATCAGGATCTGGCGGCGGCGATCTGTTCCGCGATCAACGACTGGCAGATCGAGAAATGGACCAGCAAGGACGCGCGCCTCAAGGGTTCTGTCGTCGTCGCCAATGAGGACGGGCAAGCCGCGGCCGCGGAAATCCGCAGGCGCGCCGGCGATGCGAACTTCGTTCAGGTGCTGCTGCTGAGCCGCAATGTCGAGCCGCTCGGTCAGCGTCGCTATTGGCCGATCTATGAGGCCGCGGAGGAAGCCGGGCTTCCGGTCGGCGTCCATGCCTTCGGCTTCGGCGGTAATCCAATCACCGCCTCCGGCTGGCCGAGCTTCTATATCGAGGAGATGGTCGGCCACTCGCAATGCCAGCAGACCGCGCTGGCGAGCCTCGTGCTCGAAGGCGTGTTCGAGCGTTTTTCGAAACTGAAGATGGTGATGGTCGAGGCCGGCTTCGGCTGGGCGCCGTCGCTGGCCTGGCGGCTCGACAAGGTGTTCGAGCGGCTACATGCCGAGGTGCCGCATCTGAGGCGCAAGCCGTCGGACTATATCCGCGACCATATCTGGTGGACCACGCAGCCGATGGAGGATCCTGATAGCCGCGAGCATCTGTTCCAGATCATCGAGTGGATCGGCTGGGACAGGCTGTTGTTCGCGACCGACTACCCGCATTGGGACTATGACGAGCCCTCGCGCGTGCTGCCGGCCGGTGTCAGCGACGCCAACAAGCAGGCGTTCTATCTCGACAACGCGCGCAAGCTGTACGGGCTCGCATGATCCGGAAAAGTGGGAACCGGTTTTCCGAAAAGATCATGCGCGAGAATCGCTGATGGTCAGGCATGTGGTTGCCCCGGTGAATGAACTGCCGCCGGGCACACGGAAGTTCATGGAGATCGACGGCCGGCCCATCGCGGTCTTCAACGTCAAGGGCGAGTTCTTCGGCCTCTTGAACCGCTGCCCGCATCAAGGCGCTTCGCTGTGCGAGGGACCGTTGATCGGGCTCGCGCAATCGTCCGATCCGGGCGAGATCGAGTACACGAAACTCGGCGAGATCATCCGTTGTCCCTGGCACGGATGGGAATTCGACATCCGCACCGGCCAGTCCTACTGCGACCCCAAGCGCTTCCGTGCGCGGGCCTATCCGGTCAATGTCGAGCCGGGCACGAACGTGGTGAAGGGTCCGTATGTCGCGGAGACGATCGCGGTCTCGGTGGAACGCGACTACGTCGTGGTGGATTTGTAGTGGAGTTGTAGGGGGGGCAAAGCGAAGCGTGCCCACCATTTCATGCTGTGCTCGCGATGGTGGGCACGCTGCGCTTTGCCCACCCTACGGCTTCGCGCTCCCCGGTAATTGCTCCGTCAGGCGGCAACCGCTTCGCGCGCCTCGACTCGCTCGCCGCCACGATAGACCGTCAAGGTCGCGATGATGCCGAGCGTTGCCGCGAGCATCAGCCAGAAGCCCGGCGAGGCCTTGTCGCCGGTGTGGTCGATCAGCCAGGTCGAGGCAAATGGCGTGAACGTGCCGAACAGCGCCGCCGCCAGTGCAAAAGCCAGAGAGAAGCAGGTGGTGCGCACATGCGACGGCACGATCTCGACCAGGCAGCCGAGCATGGTGCCGCTGTAGACGCCGAAATAGAACGAGAACATCATCTCGACCGCCAGCATCTTGCCGAAGGTCGGCGCGGCAACCAGCCAGTGCAGTGCAGGATAGGCCGTGATCAAGGAAAGCCCGGCGATCGTCAGCAGCACCGGCTTGCGGCCGAGCCGATCGGAGACCGCGCCGCCGACCGGGTTCCAGATGAAATTGGTCACTGCCACCAGCAGCGTCACCAGCAGTGCGTCATGCGTCGACAGTTTCAGCACGTTCTTGCCGAAGGTCGGCGTGTAGACGGTGACGAAGTAGAAGGTCGCGCTGGTCAGGATCGCGATCATCATGCCGAGGATCACGATGCGCCAGTTCGCGAGCGCGGACGCGAACACTTCGGACGCGGACGGATGCCGCTTCATGGCGAGGAACGCCGGCGTCTCCTCCAGCGTCCGCCGCAGCACGAAGATGAAGGGGATGATCAGGCAGCCGATGAAGAACGGGATGCGCCAGCCCCAGGCCGACACCGTCGCCGGCGAGATCATCTCGCTCAGGACATAGCCGACGATCGCGGCGACGAAGATCGCGACCTGCTGGCTCGCCGACTGGAACGAGGTGTAGAAGCCGCGGTTGCCGGGCGTTGCGATCTCCGACAGATAGACCGAGACGCCGCCAAGCTCGACGCCGGCGGAAAAGCCCTGCAGCAGCCGGCCGATCAGCACGATGACGGGCGCGGCAATGCCGATCGTTGCATAGCTCGGGCAGATCGCGATGACCACCGTGCCCACAGCCATGATCGCCAGCGTGACGATCAAGCCCTTGCGGCGTCCGATGCGGTCGATATAGGCGCCCAGCACGATCGCGCCGACCGGGCGCATCAGCGCGCCGAGCCAGAACACGCCGAAGGTGTTGAGCAGCGAGGCGGTCTCGTTGTCGGAGGGGAAGAACGCCTTGCCGATCGCGCTCGCATAAAAGCCGAACAGGAAGAAATCGAACTGCTCGAGGAAATTGCCGCTGGTCGCGCGCAGGATGGCGCCGATGCGCGATTTGATCTGCGGTATCTCTGCCGTGCTCGTTGGCGCCATGCGCGTCTTCTCCCCGTGCTGCGACGAAAAGCCTCGTCTGCGCGGCAATTTGGCACAGCTAGTCGATGCGACCAACCCGCAAACGCGCCGGTCACCCGGAAATCTGCAGGTTTTTCAGGTCTTCAGGCCTTGCTTTGGGCCGATGCCACCATCCACTGCCGGAACGCCGCGAGCTTCGGCGAATCAGCCCGTGCCTGCGGTGAGACCAGGTAGAAGCCGGCATCGGCGGGGAGCGTTATCTTGAAGGGGACCAGCAGCCGCCCCTTGGCGATGTCGTCCTGCACGTAGGATGTCCGGCCCATGGCGACGCCGATGCCGTCGATCGCGGCCTGGATGGTCACGAAGATCAGGTCGAAGGTGATGCCCGGTTGTTTTGAGAGGTCGGCCGGCAGCCCGGCCGCCGTCAGCCACAGCCGCCAGTCGTCGCTGTTGGCGTTGCTGGTGTGCAAGAGCACGTGGCCGCGGAGGTCTTCAGGGCATTTCAGCGGCTTCTCACCTTTGAGCAACGACGGGCTGCAGACCGGAAACAGCTCGTCCGCCATCAGCCAATCGGCCCGCAATCCCTGCCATTGACCGCGGCCGTAGCGGATCGCGGCGTCGACATTGTCGCGCTGGAAGTCGACCAGGCTGGTCGAGGTGGTGATGCGGACGTCAACGCCGGGATGCGCCTCCTGGAATGTGGAAAGCCGCGGCAGCAGCCATTTCGCGGCGAGCGAGGCCAGCGTCGACACTGTCAGCACGTGGTCGTCCTCGCGCCGCAGCAGCCGGTCGGTGGCAAGCTTCAGGTCGTTGAAGGCAGCGCGGACGCCGGGGAGATATTCGGCCGCCTTTGGCGTCAGCGTCAGCGCCCGGTTCTGCCGCACGAACAGCCGGACGCCGAGCTCCTGCTCGAGCCGCTTGATCTGATGGCTGATCGCGGTCTGCGTCACGTTCAGCTCGGCGGCCGCCTGGGTGAAGCTCAGGTGCCGCGCCGCGGCCTCGAAGGCCCGCAAACCGTTCAGCGAAGGCAGCCTCGCGGTCATCTCCTGCATCCGTCCTGATATATGACTTTATCTCATGTGAAGCGGGACAAAGTGTCGTTTGTGCAAGGCAGAAATAGCGCCGATATTGCGTGTGACAGATTAGCGATAGGAGCTGAGCATGTCCACTTGCACCCATGAATCGATGATAAATCATCATGGACAGGGCCTGTTCGCAAAGGCCTTCACCCAATTAAGCGAGACCCTCCACGTCTGGCATCAGCGCTACGAGACGCGCCGCGAGCTGGCCCAGTGGTCCGAGCGCGATCTCCACGACATCGGCAAGTCCTGGAGCGACGTCGCCCACGAAGCCGAAAAACCCTTCTGGCGGGCATGAGATGACGCCAATGCTGGCGTCGCCGCCGAAGCGGGGCGCCAGCCAATTTCTTTCGGAGAGCGTGTCATGACCACCCTGCGTCTCGACGATCTCAAGCAGTATTCCGACGTGCTGCGTTCGCGCAGCGGCGACAAGATCACCGTGCGTTTCGTCGAGCCGCGCGATGCGGAGGAGCTGCAGAATTACTTCCGCTCGCTCTCGACTCGCTCCCGTTACAACCGTTTCTTTGGCGCCATGCGCGAACTGCCGAAGAACGTGCTGGAAAATTTCGTGCATGTCGGCGAGCGCGAGCAGTTCAGCGTGGTCGCCACCGTGATGGTTGACGGCTTCGAAGTCATCGTCGGCGAAGCGCGCTATGCCTTCCATGCGGAGGATGCGAGCATCGAGTTCGGCGTCTCGATCGACGACCGCTGGCAGGGCCAGGGCATCGGCCGGGCGCTCCTGAAGAATCTCGAATGCCGCGCCGCTGCGCTCGGTGCGGTGCGCCTGTTCGGCGACACCTTGCGTTCCAACGACGCCATGATCGGGCTGGCGAAAAAGGCAGGTTACGCCTTCACCAACAGCCCCGGCGACTGGAAGCTGGTGCGCTTTGCGAAACACATCGCTATCGAACCGCGGGATATCCCATGTGCCAGTTGGCGGCTCGCTGCCGCCGACAAGGCCGCTTTCTCCTCGCTTGCGGTTTGATCACTGGCCCGGTTCTGGCCGCCCCAGAACCGGGCTTTTTTCTTTTTGTTGCTTACGAGGCTGCCCGCCATCACTCTAGTGTCGTCCCGGGCTTGCGCGCCGCGGCGAAGCCTTTGGCGTAGCCGGGACCCGGGACCCATATGTGGACGGCCCCCGTGGCACAAGAGCTTTTGAGGTGATCGGATCGCTGCATCCAT
>NZ_JBEGDB010000002.1:0-85939 GCF_043638955.1 Bradyrhizobium sp. 31Argb
TGCTTTTTGTTGCACGGGACCCATGGGTGCAACCGGCACCCGGCTTTCCCTGCGCCCTCTGATATCGAGGAGGGTGGAAAGGTACGCAAAGCTCGGACGCAACGCGCCGCGAGAATGCGGACTCGCATCCTCATGCTGTTTGAAAATTGAATCATGACTCGCGGCGATGCTGTAGGGTGGGCAAAGCGACTTGTCCGCCGTAGCTCAACGAGCGAAAGGCGGAAGCGTGCCCACCATCGCGAGCACGGCGCTGGATGGTGGGCACGGCGCAAGTGCGCCTTTGCCCACCCTACACCTCTACAACCGCTTGCTCGCGCCACAACAATTGCCTGTGGTTATGGGTCCTGCTTTCGCAGGGACGACACCGGTGTGAAGTGCGACAGCAGTAGGCTAGCGCAGGGAATGTCATCGCTTGACCTCAACTCTGCGTCCTCGAGCCGTGCCCACTGCCTGCATCCACTTCGCGAAAGGGATTTGTTCATGGAGATGAACCGCAGCTAAACGGCTGGGTATTATGTCGCAGCCCGGAACGTGGCGCTCCTTATGGGATTGAACTTCACACACGAAATGGAGTGCGACCATGAAGAGGTTAGCTATCACGTTGGCGGTCGGTGCTGCAGCGCTGATTGGTAGTTCGGCCGCAAATGCGGCGGATCGGCAGGCGGCAGCAAAGACGGGCAGCTATGAGAGTCAGTCCACCGATCTGAGCGCTCGGGGAAGGGGCCATCACCATCATCACTACGGAATACACCGTCATCACCATCACTACGGCTATCACCGCTACGGCCACCACCGGCATGGCTACTATCGCCCATACTACAACAGCTATGGATATCAGCGGCCGTACTACGGCGGGGGGCCAGGTGTCACCTTCAGCTTCGGTAGCGGCGCCTATCGCGGCTGGTAGCGGAGAACGAAAGCCCGCGACGACGCGGGCTTTCTTTTTACATCTGGCTGACTTGATAAGCGCGAACCGTACCGGCGATGGTCGCTGACCAGCGCGAAACTAATCAGCGGCCTGAACGCTGTTAGGGGCGCTTCGCGATCGGGCGGGCTTCCGCCGAGCAGCGTCACTCCCGGAGGATGCCGAAACGGTCGATACAGGTCCGTCTACGAAAGCCTTGAACTTCGGCTGAACCCGCGATCCGTCTATCACCTCGAGCTGGCCGCAGCGGTTCAGTGTGTGCAACTTCCTGCCCGGCCATGCAGGCCCTGGCTTGAGAGAGTGCCGAACGACTTGTCTGAATGTGGTCGGCGACAGTTCGAGAACTTCCGCAAGACCGAGCGCTGCGCCATATCCGTCGGAGCAATCCTGGACCGGCCGCCACAAGCTTCCATTGATGGTCACAAAGTTGCCTGCCGGTCGCGCACTAGCGCGATCCATCAGAACCGGATTGCTCGCATGCGGCAACCAGGGTCCAAAGAGCTGCTCGGCATAAAAGATCGCCAATGTGTCGGAATAGCCTCCGGTCCCGTCGCGCCAGGCTCCGAACAGATAGTACATGCCGTTGTGCCGCGTGATGGTCACGTCGGCCAGTTCGAGCCCCGACAGCAGCGTGCAGTGACGCTCCCATTTGTCCGGAAACCGAACGCATTTGTAAATCGCGACGTCCCGATGCTCCGTGCTTTCCGGGATCATCCAGAGTTCGCCATTATCCTCAATCAGAAACGGATAGGACAGATGCCAGGGCTCTTCCAGCACGGGGACGACGTTTGCGACCGGACCAGTGCGGTCGAACTCGACCGCGGAAATGATACCCTTGCCCACCCTGTGATCGAGATCTTCGAAGAAGACGAATGTCCTTTCCTTCCATTTGACCGGAAAGGGGTCCGCGTAGAAGTGATCTCCGGGATCCCCGAGCACTTTCCAGTCCGGCCCGGATAGATCTCCGGTCCGCCACACGTCGGCATTTTCGCTGTAGCGCCACCCGATGTGCCAATGAGGCGCATAACAGCAAAGGCGATATATTTCCTTCGCGATCGACAAGGCCAGGCCGCGCAGAACATATGTGGCTGCCGGTCGTGGGGCGCTTTTGCCGGCCGACGAAGCCAGCTCCGGAACTATTCTTGGCGCTCCTGACAGAATCGCAGCAAGCATGCTCAGGGTTCGCGCCATGACTGTTTCGAGCGCGCCGCTCAAGCCGACTGCAATTTCTCCGGACGGATGACCGCGATCGAGGACCGTGCCGTCGAGTTCATTGACGATTTCGATAGTCGGCAAGTCACCCGCGAGTATGGCTGCCAGCGCGGCGTTTTCGCCTTGTACCCCATTAAACAGCGGACGGAGATATAGCCGGGCGGAGCAGTCCGGATCCCGGGCGGCGCGTGTAAAATCGACAACCACGTCGGCCCTGCCGGCCTGGGCCTGCGACCGTTCCGGGATGACTTTCAGTTTGTCGGCGCCACCGCGCTGGCCCCTCCGCAATACCATCCGTTCAAGCTCGAGCAGCGCCTCCAAGCCAGCAGGCCGAGCTTCCGCAGTTGGCGTCCACGCGATTTGAACCGGGACATCCCGGCCGTTGACGGACAGCGCCTCACGGGACATCCACTGCCGTGCATGCTCGCGTTCGCAGCGAAATTCGATAATCATGTCCGGCCCATCTGCGCCCATGTGCCTAATGCGTACTGATCAAACAGCCTGGCTGAGAATTTGGACGTATTCCTCGACCATTGTGTCTACCGAATAGCGCGACCTCAGGCCTTTGGCGTTTTGCCGCAGTTCGTCGCTCAACGTTTTGTTCGTTAGAATTGTGGAAACGGCGGCCGATAATTTCGCATTGTCCGAGGCATCGACAAAGAGCGCCGTGGGTCTTCCTTCAAAAGACAGCACCTCGCGCAAAACGGGGAGATCGTTCACGACCGAAGGAACACCTGCGTTCGCAGCTTCAACCGCGGCCAGGCCAAAGGTTTCAGCTTGCGTCGGGAACACGAATACGTCGAGACAGGCGAGAAAGTCCGCCATCCGTCGCGGCGGAATCTCGCCGACAAGATGCAATCTGTCGGATACTTTCAACTCGTCTGCCAACAGCCTCAGCCGTGTCTCGTCCGCGCCTTGACCGGCCAGCGCAAGATGCCAGGACGGTTCGCTGCCTAAGAGACGTATCGTCGCATCGAGCCGCTTGTGAGGGTGCAATCTTGCAGCACAACCGAGCAGCACGCGATCGGGCGGCAGTTTGAACTGTTGCCGCGCGATATCCTTCGGCAGATCGAGCGATTTGTCGTCGAAGCCGTGTGGGACATGCTTCATGCGCGATCGATAAGGGGCGGGGTAGCGCGCGTACTCGCGCTCCATCTCCCGCGAGTTGAGCGTTATGCAATTGTAGAAGCCAACGCTGCCCATGACGATGTCGGCGGCGCGGACCGGCCAGCTCATCGACATCGCGGATGAAACCTGGTTGGCAATAACCGGAGCGCGACTGACGAGGCGCGATACGCCTCCGCCGATCACATTGCCAAAATGCTGGAACGTGAGGACGACATCGGGTCTGATGGCCCTGATATGGCTGCCGAGCTTCCACAGCATCCGCAACAGCGCCACCGGATCTCCTGGCCGGTTCTGCGCGCAATAGAACGTGTTCGGCGGTTCGTCGAAGGAATCTGATTTGCGGAAAAAGAAGAGATTGAAGACCTCATAGTCGCGCGCCGTCAGGCCGGCACCAAGCAGCCTTGTGATCTCCTGAGCACCGGCGTTCTCCGCCTGGGTCTGCACCAGAACGACACGTCGCTTCGGCTTTATGCTGTTTGACCGATCACGTGACGCTGCCGACGATCGTATCGGTGCCTCGCGCAATTCTGTGCTTGGCTGGTAACGGAACACGGATTCCTCAACGGTTGAGGGAGTGGGGATTCTTCCCCCCATTTTCGCAATGCCTATCACGCGTTGCTCGGTCCTACACCGGCCAGCGCACAATGGGGTTAATGCAGCACACCTCGTTCACTGGGGAGATCTCGTTGCACCGCGCGGAACATAGAGCCAGTTCGTTAACTAATTGGTCATGGCGTTGCCGAGAGAGGGTAACCGGCGATTAACCATAGATATTTACGTTGGGGGCAGGGCCACTGAACAGTGTCTGCCAGTTGAATTCGAGTCAAAACCCATGATGTTCGGTAGCCGCGCAGGCCCGAGACGTTCCGGTGAGACGGAGCCCACGGCGGCGTCGTGGGAAGCTCCGCGCCCGCCGCCCGGCACCGGATCCGCCGAACGCGTTAAGGGATTGCTGACCCTCTCCGGCACGCTTTCCTTTCTGCGGGAAAACGGCCGACGCATCGTGATGCTCGCGCTGGCCATCTTCGCCATTGGCGTCATCGCTCTGTTGCTGATTCCGGTTCGGTATGCAGCCACCGCGCTGGTCGTTGTCGATCCTCGAGAGCAGCGCGTGACTACGGATCAGGACGTGCTGCCGGGTATCGGTCAGGATGCGGCCGCGCTTCAGAGCCTGGTTGAAATCGCCAAGTCCGACGGTTTTCTGCGGCCGCTTATCGAACAGCTTAAGGTTCGAGACGACGAGGATATCGCCGGCGGTCAAACCGACACCACGCGTCTGCTCGAAAGATTCCGTAACCGGCTCGATATTTCCCGCCGCGGGTTGACTTACGTTATCGGCTTCAAATTCACCTCCAACCGACCGGATCGAGCCGCTTACTACGCCAACGCCATAGCTGAAGCGTTCGTCGCCAACCAGGGCCGTGTCCGCACCGAGGCGACCGACGAAGCAGCCGACTGGCTCAGTAGCCGCCTCAAGACATTGAACGACCGGCTGAGGGCATCAGAAGATGCGGTTGCCGCCTTCAAGCTCGAGCACAGGATCGTCAATGCGGGCAAGGACGCCACGACCCAGCAACTGCGCGTTACCGATCTGACGCAGCAGGTTTCTGCTGCTCGCGCTCGTACCGAAGAAGCAAAAGCCCGCTATGAGCAAGCGCAACGCGACCTAAAGGCGAATGTCGATGGGCCGGTCAGACAGGACCTATTGAGTGCCCTGCGAGCTCAGCGGTCGGCGCTCAATGACCAGATCGCGCAGAAACGTGCGGTGTTCGGCGATCGCCATCCCGACCTCGTCATATCGTACAGCCAGTTGAACGATCTCAACAGGCAGATTGAGATCGAGCGGAAGAAGAACATCGAAACTGCAAAGTCCGAATATGAAGCCCAACGCGAGCAGCAGAGATCGCTGGAAGATCAGTTGAAGGCGGTCGAATCGCAGATACTGGTCGACGGCCAGGCGCTCGTCAGACTGCAGGAGCTGCAGCGCGATGCGGAAGCCAACAGGAATATCTACGAGCAGTTTCTATCGCGGTTCAAGACCACCAATGAGCAGCGCCTGCTGCAGAGCTCGCAGACCAAGATCGCTTCGCTTGCCATTCCGCCGCTTCGTCCGACCCGGCCGCCGCTCACGTTGCTCCTCGCAGCGCTCGCGATTGCCTCGATACTGATATCGACGGCGGTAGTTGCCGTACCGGACATCAAGAACATTCTAGAGAAGCCCACCCCGAAGGTTCGCCGAGCAAATTCACCTTCGCTCCAGCCCGAATTGCCCCAGCTCTCATTACCCCCCCAGCCCGAATTGCCGCTGAAGCTGCCGGTCTGGGCCCGCATTCCCGATCTTCCGGCACGAGAATTCACCAGAAGCGTCTGGCAAAAGCCGATTGCGGCAGCCGCCGAGCTCGATCTGAGTGCCTACCTGCGCTCGCTGATCGGGAAAATCGACGAGTTGCCGGGGTCTGGTGGCAAGGTAGCCCTCGTGATGTCGATCGAGAACGGCGCGGGAGGCAGCACTGTTGCGCGATCGCTCAATCGTTCGGCCCTGAACAAGGGGATGCTCAGCGTTCTGATCGAGCTGCAATCGGATCTGCCTGCAGTAAAGCCCGCCGCGGCCGACCGGCAGGAGCAGGGCATCACCAAGACAGACCTTCGCTCTGTCAATGTACTCTTGAGTGCCAGCACGCAAACAGGCGCGCGCCCTGCCGACGACATTCGCAAGGAGTTCGATCTGATCGTCGTCGATGCGTCATCCCTTGCTGCGCAACCCGACGTGAGGACGCTGGCGGCCCATGCCGATCTGATCGTCGTGGTCGTCCGTGACGGGGCCGCCGCTCCGGCGGCAATTCAACGGGCTACGGCCGGCCTGTCGAAGTCCGGTGCAGTGCCGACGGGGCTTGTCGTCAATCGCGTATCCATCAGTTCCGTCATTGTTCAATCTCAGCGCGAGACGTTGGGGCTGGTGAGCTGAACGGCCTCTAGTCCTTCGAGTCTGCGACACGAACCGGATACGGTTCGGCTTTCGAGAACAAGCGGCGAGAAAGCACAAGGATCGAAGGATCGACGCCCGTGCGGCGGCGGCACAGGATGTTGAGGGCGATGGTGGCGACCGCCAGCGAAACAGTGGCCGAAATCGCGGCGCCGAGCACGCCGAGCCAGGGAATTAGTACGAGAAATCCGATCAGCCGCAGCACGACATTCCCGGCGATGACGGGAACATAGTCACCCTCATGGCCGGTCACCTGCAGGATGGCTGCGGACGGACCGCCGGCGGCCTGAAAGGCCGGCCCGAGCGCAAGCACGATCAGCACCCACTGCTGGGCGGCGAAATGAGGCCCGAACAGGCCGAGAAGATGGGGCGCGCCGATCCAGACAAGGACGAGCCCGGCGACAACGCAAAGCGCGGTCACCTCCGCCATGAGCTGAAGCGTGTGGCCGAACTCTTGATGATTTTTGCTGAAGTAGAGCGAGGGCAGACGACGCGCCCCGAAACTATAAAGTGCGGCCGAGAGCATGGCGAAGATGTTCGCCAGACGGGATGCGGCAAAATAGATGCCGGCTGTGGCCGGATCCAGCATCCAGTAAATCAGGATCACATCGAAGTACTGATTGGCCGCCTCAAGAATGGAAGAAATCCAGAAGTGAAGCGCGCTCGATCTCCAGCGGGAGCTCTCCGAGCGCGCCGGCACATTGCGCAAATTCGGAAGGGCGCGTGCAATCGAAATGACCTGAACGGCGAGCCCCATGGCCATGGCGATCGCCATCACGGTAAGCAACTGTGCGGGATCGAGCACCCCATGGCCGAACAATATCGCTACCAAAAACAGCACGACGACGACCCGCCAGAAAAACTCCCGATTGCCTTCCCCCATCAGAATGCTGATGAGCGATCGCGCGATCTGGCTGCCAAGCATCAGCCCTGCATTCACGGCCGTAAAGGCGGATACGGCCAGGATCAGCAGCCATCCGTCACCACGCACGCTGGCGCCGGCTGCGATCGCGGCAATGACGACCAGCATCCCAATGGAGGAGATCTTCAGGCTCGATAGCAGCACACCTTTGGCGAGATCGGCCTGTTCGCGCACCTGGTACTCGTTCAAGAACCGAACCAGGAGCAGTTCCTGGCCGACCAGCCCCACGACCGATGCGATCTGGGCGACAGAAAGCCACATCGCGAAAGCGCCGAACGCATCCGGCGACATGGTTCGTGCTGCCAGCGAGAAGACCGCAAACGCAAGGCCGCCGCTGCCAACCTTGAGAAGGATGGTCCCGGCAACACCGCGCGTCACGTCGCGTCGCATCAACTGGAGAATGGATTCGATCATGCGAAGTACAAGGCATCTTTCCTTTCAAGATGCTCGTAGCTGACAACGGCCCAATGCCTAACACGCACGCGAGCCGAGAGTGTTAATGTTCGGTACCTAAGATTTCGTTCTCCCCACCCGGCAAATGCACCGGCGCAAACTTGCCCTGTCCGGCGAACCTGCAGCCTTGCTTCGTTCTGGAACGCCGCTGTCCCGGCTGTCTTCAGACAGGGCAAACGATGGTTTCCCAGGATAGCCGCTGCGGCGGCACGAAGAGGATTGCCGAAGCCAAATCTGCGCAGCCACCGGCCGTTTGCACGAAAATGACCTGCTGACCTGACGATAAACAATGGTCCACCGGACTGCTGAGTAAGCGGGGAATAGATTTCACGATCCTCCTTGAGCAAGGCGCGTGCCGGGACGCCGCCCGATCTGGACTAGGACGCGGGCGTTAACTGCGATGCTCAAAAATGATCGTGCTGGTTCGGCGAAGTGGATATCAGGCGAGAAAATTGCAGTTCGGCCGCCATCAATCGTCGGAGCCAGCAACCATGATGGTGAATAGGGTGATACAACCGATCGCGGAAGAGGGATGTGAAACCATCACCACGGACGTTGCGATTGTCGGCGGCGGGCTGGCGGGATCGCTCGCGGCGGCAGTCCTCGCCAGGGCTGGCTGCCAGGTTGTGCTGATCGACAAGCGCGCGGTTTATCCGGAAGAATTCCGCGTCGAGAAGATCGCCGGACGACAAGTCGATGTCTTTCGCAGGCTCGGTTTCATCCGCGAACTCGAGGCGGTCGCGTGTGTGTACGACCGCGTGATCAATATCAGGGAAGGCCGGGTGGTCGACGTCAGTGCCGGCCAAACCTACGGCCTTCCCTATGCCGACCTCGTTGCCATGGCACGACGTCTGATGCCGGGTCATTCCGGCTTCATTGTCGACCAGGTGACCGCTGTGAGTTGCAGCGATGACGTTCAACATCTCGTTTTGGCCTCCGGAAAGCGCGTCACTGCGCGTCTCGTTATCCTGGCGACGGGCATGGCCGGAGCTCTTGGATACGGTCTCGGAATCACGCGGCGGATTCTTGCCGAGCGCCATTCGGTTTCGTTCGGCTTCACGATTGCGCGTCCGGACAGTTCGCCGTTCGAATTCGAGGCGCTAACCTGCTATGGCGAGCGGGCCATCGATGGCGTCGACTATCTCAGTCTGTTTCCGGTGCGGGCCGGTATGCGGGCAAATCTGTTCTTGTTTCGCGATCCGACCGACCCGATCATGCGTGAGCTGAGACGGGAGACAAGATCGACGTTGTTCCGATTCATGCCGAGATTGCAATCCTATCTCGGAGATTTCAGCGTCATCGGTCAGGTGCAGAACTGGGTGATGGACCTGTCTGCCGCCGAAGGACATCTGCAGCCGGGCGTCGTGTTGATTGGCGACGCGTTTCAAACCAACTGTCCGGCAGCCGGCACCGGAGTGAGCCGTCTTCTGGTGGATGTTGAACGTCTTTGCACGGAGTATGTGCCACGCTGGCTCGAAACCAGCGGCATGGGCAAGGAGAAGATATCGGAGTTCTATTCCGATCCGGACAAGATTGCTGCCGACCAACACTCCCTGCAAATGGCGCGCTTTCGGCAGGCACTGACGTCGAGCAGCGACATAAGATGGAACGTGCGGCGCAGGGTGCATTTTCTTCGACGCAATATCACCCATCGGGTCGACGGGATTCGGCCGGGATGGATCGCACGAGTCCGTGGCGCGCTTCGTGCCTAAAGCATGATCCGGAAAAGTGGATACCGGTTTTCCGAAAAATGATCATGCTCAAACAAAGAGCTAAAACCGGATGACGATTCGAAGAAAAGCCATCGCGCTTTGGCGAGCACGTTTAAGTTCAGGTGCGGACCGGCAGCAGCTTGAATTCGGCCATCCTCTTGGCGGCCAGTTTGATCCAGGGCGCCTGTCGTAACGCGAACAGAGCAAGGGAGCCGGCGACGCTACCCGCCTGAGTCACGCTCCACAACGGGGAGGGCTGGCCGCCAAACATCTTCTTGTACGGCTCGTCGCCAATGGTGAAGTCCAGGATCTGATCCTCGCGCTCGATGCAATCCCTGGCGACTTGTTCGAACATCAGCGCGCCGATGGATTGGCTCTTGTATCCCGCGATGTCGAATGCGCTCATAATGATGAGGAAACTGCCGCGGTGGCACAATCCCAGCACTGCCGCAATCAGGTTGCCGTCCATTTTCATGGTGTAGAGACGAATAAAGGCACCCAGGCCGCGGAGCGCCACGGAGGAATAGAAGTCGAAATATTCGGGACGTTGCAACAGGTCGCCGTCGCCGTCGCCGTCGCCTCGGAAACGCGGGCCTCGAAAGTTCTTCATCATCTCCATCGCCGCCATGATGGATGCGCTGTCGTCGCAGCATGAAAAGCTCAACGTGCCCTTCTTCTGGAGCTGGCGCAGCTTCTTTGCGAGTTCCTTCTGATAGGAGCGGCTCAGCGCGCTCGCCCGCCATTGCTCGAAGGGGGCGACTAGCACTGTCGCGTACGCGTTCATCTCCATGACGATGCGACGAGGCGCTGCAAGAAGATTCTCGATCGGCATTCTTCCATCAGGAAGCTTGCACATTCGCAAGAGGTCGAATGGCCTGACGAGCTGCCGGAGCGTCAGGCAGGCATCCTCGTCCTGGAGCAGCTCGGAAAATACCTCGGCCGTGCCGACAGGGGTCAGATAATCGGACACGCGGAGATCAGCGAATTCAACCGTCTGCATCGGCCCGCGCGACACCCGCATCAAAGGCAATACCATCGCCAGTTTTTCGGTCGCGCGACGGCGGATCGTGACGATCAGGGGTTTGGCTGCCGCGGCGGGCGCGAGCTTACGGTAGAGCGTATTCAGCCACACCGGATGCTGGAACGCTGTCGCGTCCGAGCCATCAAACAGTTCGGCGTACTCTTGATTCAGAAAATCAAATGCGTTGTCGATGCAGACATCGAACGCGTCGTTATTATTCTTGTTCATACGTGCGAAAGGCAAACCGGACTTTTTCAGCGCGCCGGTCGAGCCGGAGCTGCGACCTTCTAGCACAGCCAGACCGGCGGAGACACGGGCAGAGTGCGATTTGGATTAATGTATTGTGGTCGTCGCCCGGTGCGCGGATTCTTAGCAAATGTTTGATAACCGGCCGACCTTGCCACCGCCGCGCAGCGCGTAACGTTTCGTTATGGTTAGCGAGCCCGTCGCACCGTTTGCTAACGGTTAACCAGTTCAGGCAGCTTCGAACTGTCGCGAGCACTCGCAGCCGCCAATGGACCGCATATTGCAGTTCGCGTAGACAACAATCGGAATCTTTAACTGAAGCGCTTGAGTCATGATGAAAGAGCAAGTTTCCGGCCCGATTTCGACATCACGGGACGAGGACGAACGCAAGTCGCGTGTCGAATTCGGTCGGACTGTCTCGACCGTCCGGATTTGTGACACTCCGCGCGAAGCGCCGACACAAGTGTCAACGGGCCCAACTTCACGCGGTGAACCGTCGCAGAAAGACAGCGTGCGTGAACGTCGCGCGAACCTCATCGGCAGAGCGGCCACCGCCGAGGTTCCGCGTGTCACCGTCGGCGGGCTCCGGCTCGCCGTGCTCGATCTCGAGCAGACCGCCGATTTCATGATCGAGCAGGTTTCGCCAAAACGCCGTGCAAACCGTCCGCTTTATCTGACCTCGGCCAATGGCGAGGTGGTGGCGCGCTGCTCGACCGAGCCGATGACGGACCGCCTGTTTCGCGCCGCGGACCTCATCAATGCGGACGGACAGCCGCTGGTCACGGTGTCACGGTTCAAGTCATCGCAGCCGCTGCCGGAGCGGGTCGCCACCACCGACCTGTTCCACATCGTCGCTCGCAAGGCCGAGGCGGCCGGGCTCTCCTTCTACATGTTCGGCGCTGACGAGGCGGAGAATGCCGCCGCCGTCGCCAATGTCCGCAGGATGTATCCGAAGCTGAAGATCGTCGGTCATTCGCATGGCTATCTGCGCGGCGACGCGCTGCGCGCCAAGGTCGACGAGATCAATGCGCTGGCGCCCGACTATCTCTGGGTCGCGCTCGGCGTGCCCTACGAGCAGGCCTTTGTCGAGGAGTTCACGCCCGGGCTCTCCAACGTCGGTGTCATCAAGACCTCGGGCGGGCTGTTCAACTTTCTCTCCGGCAGCCGCCCCCGCGCGCCGCAATGGATGCAGAATGTCGGGCTGGAATGGGCCTGGCGGGTCTGGCTCGAGCCGCGCCGGCTGTTCTGGCGCTATCTGACCACCAACCCGCGTGCGCTGTACCTGCTATTTAACAGGAGCCATTCCACGCCAACCAAGCACGACTGACGCTGCGCAGCTCGAAAATGCGCCGCGATGTATTCTCGGCCCGCCCAGTGCGGCGCGATCTGTACCCATTGAGATTGGCATTTGCCGGAGCCGCATTGGCGTGGCGTCCTGCGCACCCGCCGCGACCGGCGACGATAGCAAATAATTAACCGTGCTTCACGAAGCTCATTCCATGACCGGAGCACAAATTCAGATGGACACGGGCGCGCTTGACGGCGCGATCCGGCAAACGCGCGGTATCGACATCGAGCGGGCCGCTAAGGCCATCATGAATTGGTCCATCACCATCAATGTGGTGGCATCGATGGGGACCTTCAACACTGCCCTGTTGGCGGTGGAACAGACTTTCCTGCAGCAGTTCGCTGCGTTGTCGATGTGGATTGTGCTGATTTATGCAAGCGCGTTTGTGCGCCCCAACCT
Organism: Bradyrhizobium sp. 31Argb; assembly: GCF_043638955.1. Classification (NCBI taxonomy): domain Bacteria; kingdom Pseudomonadati; phylum Pseudomonadota; class Alphaproteobacteria; order Hyphomicrobiales; family Nitrobacteraceae; genus Bradyrhizobium; species Bradyrhizobium sp. 31Argb. The sequence continues at coordinate 12,350 of NZ_JBEGDB010000002.1, forward strand.
GCGGCTGGGGTTCAATCTCGACCTGATCGCGATCGTTTCGTTCTACGTCCTTGCCGCCGTTTCCGTGCTTTGGACAAATCTGGGCCTTGCGGCCATCATGAAAAGCGCGGCTCTTGTCATAACAACCTTCGGCGCATTCTGCCTTATCACGCGACTTGACATCGACGATATCGTCAAATCGATCACTCGGGGCCTCTTTGTACTGGTTGCGGCATCCGCTTTTTTCGCGATGTTCGTGCCGGATATCGGAATTGACCGCAGTTGGATGCACAACGGTCAATGGCAAGGTGTTTACGAATCAAAGCAGACGCTCGGCTTTGTGGGCGCCTATCTCATGTTCTTTGCCTATTATCGAAAGATAACAGGGCAGAGATGGCTACCCTTCCTTGTTACATTCCTGCTCGCTTCAACGTGCGTCCTGGCTTCGGGCTCGCGAGGCGCCGGTGCTGTGGCGTTGGCGGCCTGCGGTTTGCTTTTCACCTCCCTGCGGTCGGTGAAATGCATGAAAGTCTATACGGTGTTGCCCTTTGTCATGTGCATCATGGCGGGCTTCCTGATCCTGTATTTTTACCTGACTGGATATGACGCCATCCATCTCTTTGATTTGAGCATCGACTTCACGGAGAGAACCTTCATTTGGCAGTATGCGATAAGCCACTTCGACGATGCGCCATTGCTCGGTTTTGGGATAAACGGATTTTGGACGACCCAATCGATCTACGATTACTTCGAGCAGAACCACGGTTGGGTGCTCGACAACTACCACAGCGGCTACATCACCATTCTCATGGAAACGGGACTTTTGGGTTACCTGCTTTTTGCGGCAAGCGTCTTCCTGTTTTCGAACAAGGTGCTCCATCTGATTTCATCCCGATCGATCGATCGGTTCCATTGTGCCCTGATCATAGGGTTCTCCGTCCTCAGTTTTCAGACCAATTTTACGGAGACGATATTTCTTCGTTCCACGATGTTTACATCCGTGCTGTTGCTGGTGTTCTTCCTCGCAACTGTCGGCCGGTACTGCCGGAAGATCACAGCTATCGTGAGTTGGCGCAGGAATGATTGCTATACTTGCCGGTTGGCCAAAAGCGCTCAAGCTTCTCCCGCTGGCCTTCGTCTTTGCGGCGTGGATGCCACGGGCCTACAGATCTGAGCAGATCGCATTCCGCGAGGTCGCGGGCTTGGGACGTGGCATCAATATTCTGGGGTATGATGGCATCTGGGAAGGGGCCGAGAATGCGCCATTCCGTTTAGAGAACCTGACTGCAATTCAAAGGGCTGGTTTCTCGCATGTCAGAATCAATTTCTTCGGCTTCAAGCATATGGATTCGAATAACATCCTTGATGAAGCCGTCTTGAAGCGCCTCGATAGAGTTATCGAAGAGGTTTTTGCAAGGAAGCTCATTCCCATTCTGGATGAGCACGACACCGATTTTTGCCAGCGTTATATCTCGGGATGTGCCGAGAAGCTCAAATCGTTCTGGAAGCAGATCGCGTCGCGTTATGCAGGGAAGTATCCTGCGCTTTTATTCGAAATTCTGAACGAGCCCGGGGGACATATGACCTCGGCTGAATGGAACTCACTGCTCAATGAATGTCTTGGCATCATCAGGGTCACGAACCCTGAGCGAACTGTAATTGTCGCTGTTCTCAACACCGACGATGCGCCTATTGACGAATTGGTTCTTCCGGCCGGCGACAGAAAACTGATCGTGACTTTTCACTATTACGCGCCCATCAGGTTTACGCATCAAGGCGCGCCATGGTCCCGAGCATTTTCGACGATTCGGCCCCTGGATTGGGGTGCCCGCGAGGACGAAGCGAGAGTTGTCGCTGATTTCACCAGAATCAATCTCTGGTCACAGCGAGAAAAACGTCCCATCTATCTTGGCGAGTTTGGGGTTTATGAACGCGCGCCATCTGAAAGCCGCCAGAGATACCTGTCGTTCGTGGCGCGAAACGCCGACCGATTTGGCTGGGCATGGGCCTACTGGCAGTTCGACCACGATTTCGCTGCGTTCGACAGCGTTCGTCAAACCTGGAATTGGGACGTTTTGCACGCTCTCATGCCGTCTGCGCAGTGAAGCTGTCGGCGGCCCTGTCTCCCGGCGCGAGAACGATCTTGCCGATAACTTCACGCCGCTCGACCCGTCGGAGGGCGTCTGCGAATTGCGGCAGCGGAAGCGTCTGATCGACTGGCGCGCGAAGCTTGCCTGCTTCGTGAAGTGCGAACAGTTCCTCGAACAGGTTTTTCACCCTTGCACGCAAGACGGCGTCCGCCTTGGACTTGCCCCACGCCATGTAGAACCCCCAATAGAGCCCGATCACGGTCAGGTTCTTCACCAGGATGATGTTTGCAGGGATTTGGGGAATGCGGCCGGATGCGAAGCCGATCGGCAGAAGGCGGCCGAGCGGAGCGATGCAGCGCAAGGAATTGTCGAAGACGTCGCCGCCGACCGGATCGAATACGACATCGGCGCCGCGGCCTTCCGTGATCTCGAGCACGGAGCTGCGAAAATCGTCGTGCTTGTAATCGATCACGTGATGCGCGCCATATTCTGCGGCAACAGCGGTCTTGCGTTCTCCACCGGCGGTCGCGATCACGCGCGCGCCGAGCGCGCGGCCGATCTCGACGGCGGCTAACCCGCTCGCGCCCGCGGCGCCATGGACCAGAAGGGTTTCTCCGGGCTTGAGGTTTGCCCGCCACGCAAGGCCCGCATAGGCAGTGGCGTAGATCGTCGGGAACAGCGTGGCGCCGGCGAAGCTCAGCGAATCCGGAAGACGTTGGCGGCATCGACGATCGCCTCCTCGGCGAATCCTCCGGACGGCAATCCGGCGCAGACACGATCACCGACCCTTAGCTCGGTCGTTGCATTGGGGGCGATTTCCAAGACGACGCCGGCGACTTCCGTTCCTGGAATAAAGGGTAACGATGGACGGTTTTGGTGCTTGCCCGCAATGAACAACAGATTGGCGAAACTTACTCCGGCGGCGTGCACCGAGATCCGAACTGCTCCGGCTTCGAGAGACGGGTTCGGGACCTCTTCGAAGGATAAATCGTCTATGCCGCCGAATTGCCGGCCGATCACCGCCCGCATGCGCTAGTCCTTCTCGATCGAGCCATGACGTCCCGCGCCGGACGCAAAGCGGGTGGCGCCACCGCGTGCTTCCTTCTGACGAGCCTCCAGCGACAGGCTCGTTTCAAGTGCGAGAGCTTCCTTTTCGGACAGATTCCACTGGCGAATGGCCGACATCCTGTCGGAGCGCATCGCGATTTGCGGAAAGGCCGCGATCTCGTGCGCCAGCGCGACGGCAGCGGAGAGGGCTTCCCCGGTGGGCACCAGCCGGTCGGCAAGTCCGATCGCGACTGCTTCCGCGCCCGATACTTTCCTCGCCGTCAGCAACATATCGAGGGCGCGCCCGGCGCCGACGAGGCGAGGCAGCCTCACCGTCGTGCCGTCACTCATGGGAACGCCCCATCGCCGCGAGAGCACGGCGAAGGTCGCGCTCTCCTCGGTGACGCGCAGGTCGCATCGCAAGGCGATGCCGAGCCCCCCGGCACACGCGTAGCCCGCCACGGCGGCGATGACCGGCTTCGCGAGCAAGTCGTGGCACGGACCGTCCGGATCGCCGCCCCAAGGCTTGTACTCGCGGCCGGCAGCGAGCTCCTTCAAGTCGGCGCCGGCGCAGAAGTTTCCTCCCGCGCCTGTCAGCACTGCGACCGCCTGATCGGGCGCACTGTCGAACGCCCGCAGCGCCTTGGTCAGTTCGGCCGCGGTCTCATTGTCGAGAGCATTGCGGACTTCCGGACGGTTGATGGTGATGATCGTCACCGGGCCGTCGTTCTCGACCAGCAGCTTGCGGTTCTCGGCCATGCCCGACGCGCTCCTCGGCTCAGTGGGTTTTCAGGAGTGGACACTCGCTTTCGTCGGCCGGACGCCAGGCTTTGTCGCCCGGAATCGTCGCGACGATCTTCCAGTAGTCCCAGGGTCCCTTCGACTCCTCGGGCTTCTTGACTTCGGTCACGTAGAGATCGCGCAGCAAACGGCCATCCGCGCGGATCTTCGCGCCGTGGGTGAAGGCGTCCTCGACGGGCATCTCGCGCATCTTGGCGGCCACCTTGGTCCCATCGTCCGTTCCGGTCGCAGCGACCGCTTTCAGATAATGGACCACGGAGCTGTAGACGCCGGCCTGCACGATCGATGGCGGCCGGCCCATCTTGTCCCAGAAGCGCTTGGCGAAGGCGCGGCTGCCGTCGTCGAGGTCGTGATAATAGGTCGTCGAGGAGACCAGACCCTGTCCGTTCTTCAGGCCCATGGCGTCGACGTCGTTGATGAACATCAGGAAGGTCACGACCTGTGTATTGGAGCCGATCACATTGTATTCCTGCGCCTGCTTGATCGCGTTGCTGGTGTCGCTGCCGGCGGTGGCGAGCGCAAGCACCTTGGCTCCGGAGCCCTGCGCCTGAAGCAGGAACGAGGAGAAGTCGGGAGTGTCGAGCGGTGCACGCACGCCGCCGATGACCTTGCCTCCGCTGGCCACGATGCGCTTGGTCGCCTCGCTTTCCATCGACTTGCCGAACGCATAGTCCGCGGTGATGAAGAACCAGGTGTCGCCACCGCGCTTCAGGACCCCTTCCGGTGGAGCGGCGGCGAGCGCATAGGTGTCGTACATCCAGTGAAAGCTGTAAGGTGAGCAGGCCTTTCCGGTGATCTCGGCGGTCGCGGGTCCGGACAGCAGGATGACCTTCTTGCGCTCGCGCGAGACGTTCTGCATCGCGAGCGCCGCCGCCGACGATCCGCCATCGGCGATGACGTCGACACCCTGCGCGTCGTATTCCTGGCGCGCGAGATTGGCGGCGATATCGGGCTTGTTGGCATGGTCGGCCGAGACGATCTCGATCGGGGCGCCGGCGACCTTGCCACCGAAATCCTCCGCTGCGAGTTGCGCCGCGAGGATCGAGCCCTTTCCGCCGGCGTCGGCATAGATCCCGGTCATGTCGTTGAGGATGCCGATGCGTACGACGTTGTCGGACACTTGCGCGACCGCGGAGGATGCCATCGGACTGGCGAGAAGGCCGGCCGCGATGGCACTCGTTGTTGCTCTTGCTTTCATTTTCTTACCTCCCTTTGGTCTGCCTCGATGACCGTGCCGTCTTCGACGAGCCGGTCGACCGCAGTTTGCGAATAGCCGTGTTCGATGAGGATCTCGCGCGTATGCTCCCCGAGCCTGGGCGGCGCGGGCGCGTGTGCATTGGGCGCCGCGGTGCCGGGAAGCAGGGTGAGCGGAAGGCCTTCGAAGGCGCCGCCCTGAAGCGTCGCAGCCAGCCCCAGGCCCTGCACGTGAGGATCTGCAAGGAACGCCCGGTAGTCCTGAACGGGACCGCACAGCACGTCCTGCTCCTCAAAGGCGCGAACCCAACGTGCACTCGGCCGGGTGCGAAGGATGTCGACGACTTCGCCGGTTATTTCGCCAGCCTGCGCCAGGCGGCCGGCTTCGGTCGCAAAACGAGGGTCCTCGATCCAGTCGGATTTGCCCAGCGCACGGCAGATGCCCCGGAACATGGCGTTCGACACGCATGAGAGATTGATGTGGCCGTCCAAGGTGGCGAAGGTTCCGATCGGCACGCTCAAAGGCGGGCTCGGACGGTCACGATGCATGGCATCGTCGATGATCGGCATCGCCTGAAACGCCGCCGCGACCTCGACGAGCGAGATCCTGATGTGACGTCCGCCCCGTCCGGAGAGGCGCCGGTAGAGCGCGGTACCGACCTGCTGGGCCGCGTAGATACCGGCGGCGGTGTCGACCGCCAGCATTCCAACCCGTCGCGGCGTGCCCTGGCTATCGCGATTCATCACCATCATGCCGGTGAAGCCCTGGATGATGGTGTCGGTGGCGGGACGATTTTCGTAGGGGCCGGGGCCGAAGCCGAGGATCGAAACGTAGATCAGATCGGGATTGGCCGGCCGCAACTGCGCATCGGCGATCTGCAGCCGCTCCACAACACCGGGACGGAAGTTTTGGATCACGATATCGGCTGAGGCCGCGAGGCCGGCGAGAACTTTGCGGCCGTCCGGCCTGGTTCCGTCGATGCAGATCGCGCGCTTGCCGATGTTGGGAACGAGGCTGAAGGCTGTGTGCCCATCGACCGATCCGCCGATCGTGCGGGCCCAGTCGCCGCTCGGCGGCTCGACCTTGACGACGGACGCGCCGCCGCGGGCGAGGATAGCTCCGCAGTAGGGACCCGCAAATCCCTGGCTTACGTCGAGGACACGCAGCCCCGCGTAATCGTCCGTCATCCACCCTGCCTTTTCTTAGATACTGCGTAGTATGTTGCAGCCTACCGAGTAGTATGTTTGGATGTCAATTGCGCGCAGCGCAGGAGGGGTATCTTGAGCAAGCTTGGCAAAATCGAAACCGGCGAGCCGTTGGCGGATCGGAGGATCGACATTCTCGACGCTGCCGCGCGCGCTTTCATGCGCCAGGGCTTCGCCGCCACGTCGCTCGATCGGGTGAGCGACGAGATCGGTTCGACCAAAGGCGCGATCTATTATTATTACCGAAGCAAGTCCGAGCTCTTCTTCGCCGTGCACCGCCGTGGCATGGAACTGACACAGGCGGCGATCCGGCCATCTTTCGAGACCCCGGCTTCCGCGCGCGACCGCCTGCACGGCATGGCGGTCGCCCATACCATCCTGGTCATCGATCACCTGCCTTATCTGCGCGTGATCGCGCAGGGACTGGAAATGCATCTTCTGGAACGCACGAACGAGAGCGAGAGGGCGGAGCTTGCCGATGTCGCCGCGCTGCGCGAGGCCAACGAGAACCTCTATATCCGGGTGATCAAGGATGGGGTCGCTTCCGGCGAATTCAGGTCCGTCGATGCCAAGCTCGCCGCGAAGCCATTGCTTGGCGCCTTGAACTGGACCTCGCGCTGGTACCAACCGCGTCCCGGAGAGACGCAAGCGGCCAAGAAACGCGTGGCGGAGTCGATCGCGGATTTCGTGGTCGCCGGTTTGGAGAAGAAAAATTGAGCGGAAGTGCGGAGAGCCGAGCCAAGGATGACGTCGCCGCCTATCGGGCCGTCGAACTGATCTACCATTCCTATCTCACCGGCCTCATCCTGATGCTATCTTCCCGCGCCGGCGCGGCGCGCGCGGCCGAGGTGGTGTTTCGGACCTTCCGACGCCAGCAATTGGCGCGCTTTGTTCCGGGGTTGAAAAAGCTGGGGCTCGACAAGCTCCCGCACGCAGTGGCCTGCGCGCAATACCATTATCTCTCGAACCAGGTCGGCGGCGTTAAGGTCGAGTATGTCTACGAGAGCGATCAAAAGGCCTGGGTACGATATCCGCCGCCGCGATGGATCTGGTCGGGCACCGCGATCTGCGGCATTCCATCGGAGGTGTCGCGCGCGATGCTGCGAGGATGGCACGCCAATAACGGCGTCGTCCTCGGTAATCCACGGCTGGGCTTCGTCTGTACCGGCCAGACGGTCGACGGACAGCCCGGCCTGGAGGGCTACTACAAGGAGTGGGATCACGACCTCACGCCCGATGAACGGCTGCAGTTCTCGCCCGGCGAGCAATGTCCCCCGTTTCGAGCTGATCTTGCGCCACGGCTTCCGGAAAACACCTGGCCCGAAGAGCGCCTTCAGAAAGTCCTGCGCAACTATGCGATGGAATACATCACGTCGATCGTGCCGGAAACCATCGCCGTGCTCGGCCCCGACGAGGGCGGCCACCTTGCCGGCGCAGCAGCGCGGCTGGTGGGGATGCACACCCTTGATGACGTCGCTTCGCTGCTCGGCGGTGTCGGTCCCGGCGCTGAGGGCTTCGCCAGTGCTTTTGCTCGCATTGCCCGCGGGCAGGGCGACGACGCCGAGTTGCGCGTGCAGGGCGCGACCACGACGGTACGGCAGACCTCATGGCACCTGATGGCAGAACGCGGCCCGCTGTCTCCGGCGGTGTTCGACGCCTGGAATGAACTGTGGGTCGGCGCCGCGCTCGCGCATGATCGTTTCATGCGCGTCGACATAACGGAGCGCCGTGATCGCGGCGATCCGTCCTGGTGCTGGCAATTCCGGTGAGGAGCCAGCGGGCGCAGCCTGACGATCGGCCGCCTAACTTCGTTGTCTTGATACTTTCTCGAACGCGAGGCTGGTTGCGATGCCCAGCAGGCTCCAGAACAAAAGTCCGGTGAGTACGACGGTCACCACGAACTGGTGAGAAAGGGAGGCCGGCACTTCGACATGAGACTCGGGCGCAACAGGCGCGCCGACGAGATGCGGTATGATAATGAGTATGAGCCCGAGGACCGCAGCCCACGGTTCAGAGCGCAGGACCAGGAGGTAGAGCGCTGATGCTGTCAGAACGGCGGTAGCGACCCACCAGATTTGCCGCGCGGTGAGATCGGCGACCGGCAAACCCGGCAGCTCCGGAGGGAGGCCGAGACCGGGCGCCGCGACAAAAACGACGAAGCCGCCAAGGCCCCAAAACAGACCCTCGCGCCAATGGACCGGTCGTTGCCGAAGCGCATAGATGCTGGTGAGCATGAGGCCGAAGCCAATCGCGGTAAGGATGTTGGCGGCGACGGTCAGGGCGTTGCGCTGCAAGCCCTCTTCGGGTTCCCATTCCGCATCGTGATGATGATCCGCTTCACCACCACTGGAATGGGCGGCCTTTTGCTGCGCATCGGCCGCGGCTTTCTCGTAGATTTCGCTCTTCTGGATCAGCGGCACGGTTCCGAAGAACTGCACGACCGATATCAGCGCGCCGACGATCAACCCGGCAAGCGACGCCGCAAACACGATCGATCTGAAGACGTGCATCTGTCGTCAGTGACAGGGGAAGGCGTTCGCGTGGCGCACGTCGTGGGCGGCGTTATGGACGGCACTGATGTGCGAAAAGCCGACCATGCCAACGACGAACAGACCGAGAGCCATCGCCAGAACGGCCTGAACGATGACATTCGTGCCGGTTGCAACGGCTGTAAAATCGGCTGACTGCGTCTGCTGCATGGTGATCCTCATTCCGCGAGTCATTCTAGCCCACGGCATCGCCCGATGCGACCGAATTTTTTATCCGGCGACGGATGTCGCGGCTCGTGAGATGAAAGTTCTCCGTTTCTCGGATGCTTCTGGCGATCAGCTTGGCGTGGGCCGCCGCTTCGAACGAATCGCGGTGTATCAGGTAGAAGTCGATGCACTGCCGTGGCGAAGGCGTGTAACCCAGCAGCGTCCGGAATGCGCGCCGGTGCATGACGCATATACCCATGTGTCCGGTGGGACGGAATGCCGATGAATCGATGTCGCTTCGCCAGATCGGTTCGCTCTTGTCAGACACCGATGACTCACTCGAACATGGGCGCAGATCACATGGCCGACCGGATGACGGCGGCAACGCCGAGCAGAAAGCCGACCTCGAACACCTGCTCGATGGCCCCGAGCACGTCGCCGGTATAGCCGCCGATCAGCCGTCGCGACCACAGCGTGACCGCAACTGCCAGTGCGATACCGTAAGCGATGCCGACAATAAGCGCGGTTGGGGCATGCGTACCGGAGGCCGCAGCAAGTGGCGTCAGTGCGAGCAGCGCCACAATCGTTGCGAAGCCGATTTCGCCTGCCCGGAGCGGAGAGGGCGTATAGGCCACCTTCATCGCGGACGTGTTGCCTGCATATTTCATCCAGCCAACGATCGGCAGCACCACGGCGCGGCCGGCGGCTCCGCTCGCAATCAGCGCCGCCGCGCCAATCCAGGCCGGCATCTCGGCGAGCGCCGCGACGCGCAATGCAATTGCGAAAATCAGCGCAAGCGTGCCATAGGTTCCAATCCGGCTGTCCTTCATGATGGTGAGACGCTGTTCGACCGTCCAGCCGCCGCCAAAGCTGTCTGCGGTATCGGCCAGGCCATCCTCGTGCAATCCGCAGGTGAGAAGGACACTTGCCAACACCGCCAGGAGCGCCGCGATGACTGGCCCCAACACGAGGGCTGTGAGCACAAGGGTCGCCGCCGAAACGAGACCCACGATCGCACCAACCAGCGGGAAGAATTGCGACGAGCGGACCAGCCACTCGGAATCAGGCGCATCGTTCGAAGCGCCGACAGGGATGATCGTAAGGAATCGGACCGCGTCGCGAAAACGATCCAGGCGCATCTAGATCCTTCCCTCCAGCACGTCGCTGAGGTCGGCGACATCGGTCAGCAGGCGGGACGCGGCCCGTACCAGCGGGACGGCCAGCAACGCGCCGGTACCCTCGCCAAGTCTCATGTCGAGAGCGAGTAGCGGCCGTGCCTGAAGCGCCGCGAGCACGATGTCGTGACCCTTTTCGGCCGACCGATGCGCGAACACGCAATAGTCGCGCGTCGCCGGCGCCAGCCTGACGGCAACAAGGGCGGCAGCGGACGAAATGAAGCCGTCGATGACGACAGGACGACGATGCGCCGCTGCGCCAAGCGCTGCGCCCGCCATCATGGCGATCTCGAGGCCGCCGAATTCCCTGAGCACCTCGAACGGCGCCGTGGCATCGCTACGATTGGCCGCCTTGTGGATGGCAGCGCGCTTGCGCGCCATGCCCGGCTCGTCCTGGCCGGCGCCGACGCCGATGCAGTCATCCAGCGGAGCGGGCGCCAGCCGATGCACCAGAAGCGCCGAAGACGCCGTGTTACCTATTCCCATCTCGCCGAGCGCGATGATGTCGGCGCCATCATCGATTTCACCGAAAGCTATGGCAAAGCCGGCCGCGAGCGCCTTGCGCGCTTCCTGGGCCGACATCGCCGCCTCGCGCGCAGAATTCGCGGTGCCGGCCCGAATCTTGATGGCGAGGAGGTCGCGATGGGAAGGCAGTTCGCTGGCGACGCCGGCGTCCACGACGCGGATCCTGACATCCGAGGCGGCCGCAAAGGCGTTGGCGCTGGCGCGACCTGCGAGATAGGTCCTTACCATCGCGGCCGTCACGGCGGACGGATATTGCGAAACGCCTTCTTCCGTCAGCCCGTGATCACCAGCGAACACGAGCAGGACGGCGTTCTGCAGCGCTGCGGCCGACGGATGGGTGATCGTGCCGAGCTGCACAGCCAAATCTTCGATTCGTCCGAGCGATCCCGGCGGCTTGGCTTTGCCGTCGATTCGCGCGCGCATCGTTGCGGCAAGCGTCTGATCGATTGGAGCGATCGCGGGGATTTGCCAGTCAGATGGGATTTGGAAGGTCATGGGCTCCTCGTGCGCGCGCCTTAAGTGGCCGAAGGAAACGGGCAGGTCAACTGCGGTTGACCGCCGTCGCGGGGACAGCTAGCGTGGCGGCGATGGTCCTTCCTTCGGGAAGGTGAAAAAGGGAAGCCGGTGCAATGCCGACGCTGCCCCCGCAACTGTAAGCGGCGAGCCAAAGCCGAAGCCACTGGGATGACCGGGAAGGCGGCGAGAGGCGACGACCCGCGAGCCAGGAGACCTGCCATCGCGTATTGTGCTTTGGAGGTTCGTCGGGCGGGGTGCACCGGACGGAATGAGTTCGATGGTCGTTCCACCGTCGAACGCGATCCAACAAAGCTCGCGGCCGTCATGGCCCTGACTTGAGCATTGTGATGGATCGCAACGACGTCGATCAGCAAGACGCTGATACTCGCCCGGACGAAGCTTTGCCTGCGACCGCGCCTGGCGGTTCTGTCATCGTGAGCGTATGCGTCACCTGCAAGACGTCAGAGGGCGTCCTGGCTGGCCCTGCCATGTTCGACGCGATCCGGATCGCTACAAGCGAACGTGATGCTGCCGTTCAAGTCCGGCGCGTGCAGTGCTTGAGCGTGTGCAAGCGGCCGACCACGGTCGCGGTTTCGAGCTCGGATGGTTACACGTTCCTGTTCGGCGACCTCCAGCCCGAGGGTGCTAGTGCCGTCGTGTCTTTCGTCGATTCCTATCGCAAGTCGACCTACGGCCTGGTGCCGTGGCGCGAGCGCGCCGAAATCCTGCGCAAGGGAATGGTGGCGCGGCTGCCGCCCGCCCGCTGGTCGCCCGAGGATGGCAGCGCTCCGAAATGACTGATCTCTCGACCACGCTGGTGCTGGGGGGCGCACGTTCGGGCAAATCGGCTTTTGCCGAGCGGATGATTGCCGAAAGCGGCCTTGCACGCGTGTATCTGGCAACGGCGACCGCAGGCGACGGAGAGATGCAGGACAGGATCGCGCATCATCGCGGCCGGCGTGGGTCGGATTGGACAACCGTGGAGGAGCCGCTGGCGCTCATTGATGCCTTGACACAGGTATCGCGGCCCGGCTGCGCGGTGTTGGTCGATTGCCTGACACTCTGGCTCTCCAACCTGATGCTCGCAGGGCGTGACCCCGATGTCGAGACGAAAGGGCTCGCGCGGTTTCTTAGCGTAGCAGCAAACCCTGTTGTCCTGGTGTCGAACGAGGTCGGTCTCGGCATCGTGCCTGAAACCAGGCTCGGCCGCGAATTCCGCGATGCGCAGGGCCGTCTCAATCAAGTAATCGCCTCGGTCGTTCCCAACGTCGTGTTCGTCGCGGCCGGCCTTCCGCTGTGGCTCAAACGTTCCTCTTAAGGAGTCCTGAAATATGTCTCGTGTTCCAGTTACCGTGCTTACTGGCTTCCTCGGGGCCGGAAAGACGACGCTGTTGCGCTCGCTTCTAACGCAAGCCGACGGTCGCCGCATCGCCGTCATCGTCAACGAGTTTGGAGATGCGGGTTTCGACGGCGGTCTTGTCGAGGAATGCGCGGCCAAGGCCTGTGCGCCCGGCGATATCGTCGAGCTGACCAACGGCTGCATCTGCTGCACCGTCGCCGACGATTTCATTCCGACGATGGACACGCTCCTGACACGCGACGAACCGCTGGATGCGATCGTGATCGAGACCTCCGGACTCGCGCTGCCGCAGCCACTACTGAAAGCGTTCGCATGGCCTGCGGTCCGCACGCGCGCGACCGTCGACGGCGTCGTGACGGTCGTCGATGCGCTGGCGCTGTCCGGGGGGCGCGTCGTGCTCGACGAACAGGCCGTCGGGGCTCAGCGTGCCGCGGACGAAGAGATTGATCACGACGACCCGATCGAAGAAGTGTTCGAGGATCAACTCGCCTGTGCCGACCTCGTGGTCCTTTCCAAGAGCGATCTGGTGTCGCAGGAGGTGCTTGGTGGCATCGAACAGCGGCTCATCGCACAATTGAGGCAAGGTGTTCGCGTCGTCCGCTCCCATGGTGCGCTTGCTCCCGATGTCCTGATCGGAATGAAAGCCGATGCCGAGAATGACCTCGCCGCGCGGGCGGGTCACCACGGCGAAGAAGAAGAGCACGATCACGACGATTTCGACAGCATCGTCGTGACGCCTGCGGCGGCCGAGAGCGTCGAGGCGATGCGCGCGCGGGTCAGCGACGTCCTCGGTCTCTCGGGGGTGCTGCGCGTCAAGGGCCATGCACGGATCTCCCAGAAGCCTGCGCCGATCGTGGTGCAGGCGGTCGGCAGCCGTGTCGAGCTGGCGTTCGCGCGGCCTGACGCCAAGCAGGCCGAGCATCTGGTCGTGATCGGCCTGAAGGGCTTCGACGCCGATGCGGCGCGCCGCGCGCTTGCGGGATAGCCTTTCGAAAGGCGATCAATGCATCTGAAACTCGACAGCGGCGGCAGCATCGACGACGGCGATGTCGCTCGCGACCTCGGGCAGGAAACCGCCGAGATCGTCATCCTGTCTGCGGCCGACAGTGATCTGGCGGCCTTCGGTGCTGCGCATGCTGCGTTGCCTGCGGACTTCCCAAGTGTCCGCCTGACCAATCTGCTGGCTCTTGGTCATCCCGCCTCGGTCGATCTCTATGTCGAACGCACGCTGAGCGAAGCGAAGATCGTCGTACTCAGGATGCTCGGCGGCGAAAGTTATTGGCCGCACGGTGTCGAAAGTCTTCGGCGCGACGCGATTCAGCGCGGAGCGTTGTTCGCCTGCATTCCCGGCGAAACCGACTGGAACGCCGCATTAGCCGCGCGCGGCACGCTCGGCGCCGACGAGACCTACGAACTGTGGCGCTATTGTACTGAAGGCGGCATCGACAACGCGCAGTTGGCGCTTCGCTTCGCCGCGCATCTGATCGGCCACGGCAACAGGCCGCCGTCGGCGCGGCCAATGCCGGCCGCCGGCTTCTGGAACGGCGAACCTGCCACCGACGAACGCCCCAACGCTGTCGTGATCTTCTACCGCGCCCTCGTCGCAGGCGGCGATACCGCCGCGGTCGATGCGCTGTGCTCCGCGCTCAGGGCGCGTGGGCTCAATGTAGTCGGGCTCTATGTCACAAGCCTCAAGGACGAGCGCTCGATCGCATTTCTCCGCACGGCGCTCGCCGCGCATCCGCCGGATATCATCGTCAACGCGACGGCCTTTGCGACGGCGACCGCGCGCGAAAACGCCGGGATATTGTCGGAGACCGACTGCCCCGTGCTGCAGGTCGCCCAGGCCGGCATTTCCCGCAAGAGTTGGGAAAGCTCGACCCGCGGCCTCAATCCGCGCGACCTTGCCATGCATGTGGTCCTGCCGGAGGTCGACGGGCGCATCTTCGCCAATGCTATTGCGTTCAAGGAAGCTGGACAGAGTCTTGGCTCGTTCACGCCGACAGCTTTCCGGCCGGTCGAGGATCGCGTTAAGGCTACAGCCGATCTCGCCGCGGCGTGGGTGCGGCTGCGCCGTACGCCTGCGAGCCAGCGACGGGTGGCCATCGTCCTCGCCAACTATCCCAATCGCGACGGCCGTCTTGCCAACGGCGTCGGCTTGGATACGCCGCAAAGCCTGATCGGAATTCTCACTGCTATGGGGAACGAGGGTTACGCTATTTCGGGCGCACCTGACGATGTGGCCGGCATGATGCGGCTCTTGCAGCAGGGACCGACCAATGCGCTCGCCGACCGCGCCTTGCGACGTGGCGGCGCCTCATGGCCGCTTGCGGAATACGAAGCGGCATTTAGTGCGCTCCCTCCCAATGTTCAGCGTGCGGTCACGGAGCGTTGGAGTGATCCCGTCCATGATCCGCACGTCACCAATGGCGTGTTTCGTCTCGGCCTGCATCGGTTCGGCAACGTCGTTGTCGGCGTGCAGCCGGCGCGGGGCTACAACATCGATCCCAAGAGCACCTATCACGATCCGGACCTCGTTCCTCCCCATCACTATCTGGCGTTCTATCTTTGGCTGCGCCGCGTCTTCGACGCCCACGCGATCGTTCATCTCGGCAAGCATGGCAATCTGGAATGGCTGCCCGGCAAGAGCACCGGGCTTTCCGCCGATTGCCTGCCGGATGCGGTGCTCGGCCCGTTGCCGCATCTCTATCCATTCATCGTGAACGATCCCGGCGAAGGCATCCAGGCCAAGCGCCGCACCTCCGCGGTCATCGTCGATCATCTGACGCCGCCGATGACCCGTGCCGGATTGCACGACGATCTGGCGCGGCTGGAATCGATGGTGGATGAATATTCGGTTGCAACCGACCTCGATCCGAAGCGCGCGGCTGTTATCGCCGAGGACATCCTTTCGATGGCGCGGGCGCAGTGGCTCGATGCCGATGTCAACCTGACGCGGGACGTGCCGGTCGGCGAGGCGCTGCGCGCGCTGGACGCGCATCTTTGCGACATCAAGGAAATGCAGATCCGGGACGGTCTCCACGTGTTCGGGCGCGCTCCGGATGCGGGGCAGTGCGCCGATCTCCTCGTTTCGATTGCGCGTGTGCCGCGGTCGGACCGCAAGCCGGAAGACGCCTCGCTGCAGCGGTCACTGGTGCTTGACCTTGGTCTTGCCGATTTCGACCCGCTGACCCGCGATCTCGCTGGCACATTCACTGGGCCACGGCCGGCGATTCTGGTCGAACTCTGCTCACGCTTGTGGCGGACGACGGGAGACGCGGTCGAGCGGATCGAAGAATTGGCGTTGCGGCTGGTGTCGGGTGAGATGAAGCCGGATCCGTCATGGGTGCGCACCGCGGCTGTTCTGGAATGGATCGAGACGAGATTGCGGCCGGCCATTGACGCGAGCCCGCCGCAGGAGATGGCGGCATTGCTGCGCGGTCTTGATGGCCGCTTCGTGCCTCCCGGTCCGTCGGGGGCGCCGACGCGTGGCAGGCCCGACGTGCTGCCGACTGGTCGCAACTTCTTCGCTGTCGATGTGCGCGCGGTGCCGACTCCCTCGGCATGGCGGATCGGGCAATTGGCGGCCGAACGGCTCGTCGAATCCTTCTGGCAGGAAACCGGCGAATGGCCGCGCACGATCGCCTTGTCGGCCTGGGGGACCGCCAACATGCGCACCGGCGGCGATGACGTTGCGCAGGCGCTCGCCTTGATCGGTGTCCGGCCGACCTGGGAGGAGACCTCTGGACGGGTGACCGGCTTTGCGATCACGCCCCTGTCTGAACTGAGACGTCCGCGCATCGATGTCACGTTCCGTGTCTCGGGCCTGTTTCGGGATGCGTTTCCGACCCAGATGGACATCATCGCGAGCGCGGTGGCGGCTGTCGCGGCGCTCGACGAACCTGATGACGCCAATCCGATCGCCGCGAATGTCCGCCGCCGGCGGCAGACGCTGGAAGCAAGCGGCATCAGCCGCGAGCTCGCCGAGCGCCGCGCTGCTCATCGGGTGTTTGGCTCAAAGCCCGGCGCCTACGGCGCGGGGCTGCAAGCCTTGATCGACGAGGGCGGCTGGGACGATCGCGCTGATCTGGCCGACGTCTATCTGGATTGGGGCGGTTATTCCTATGGCGCCGGGGCGGAGGGCAGCGCTGCCCGCGACGATCTTGTCGAGCGGCTGGCCGACGTCGACCTGATCGCACAGGCCCAGGACAACCGCGAACACGATATCCTGGACTCCGACGACTACTATCAGTTCATGGGCGGATTGGCAGCCGCCGCGTCGACATTGCGCGGGCAGGCGCCGCGCATTGCGCATATCGATACGTCGCGGCCCGAGATGCCGGCGGTGCGATCGCTGGCGCACGAGATATCCCGCGTGGTGCGGGGCCGCGCCGCCAACCCGAAATGGATCGCCGGCGTGATGCGGCACGGCTACAAGGGCGCATTCGAGATGGCTGCGACCGTCGACTATCTGTTCGGTTTCGCGGCCTCGACCGATGCGGTCTCGAATCATCATTTCGATCAGTTGTTCGCGGCCTATCTCGAAGACGACCGGGTGCGAGATTTCATCGAGCAGTCCAACCCGGCGGCGCTCCGCGAGATGGCTGCCCGGTTCGCGGAAGCAATCAGGCGCGGATTATGGACACCACGCTCCAATCGCGCCGCGGATGTGATCGCCGAAAGTCTGCACGAAGCAAAGAGAGAAATCGCATGATGAACCCATCTCACGAAGCCGATGACGAGAATGCCCGCCATCGCGAGAAGGCCCGGAAGCACAAGGCCGCGCGCGACAAGATCATGGCGACCAAGACAGGCGAAAAAGGACTCTTGATCGTCCATACCGGCACCGGCAAGGGCAAGACATCAGCCGCGCTTGGTATGGTGTTTCGGCATATCGGTCACGGTTATCCCGTCGCCGTCGTTCAATTCACGAAATCTCCGAAGTGGGACACGGGAGAAGCACGGCTGCTGGCCAAATTTCCAGAGCTCGTGACCTTGCATGTGATGGGGGAGGGCTTCACCTGGGAAACGCAGGATCGTGAGCGCGACATTGCAGCCGCGCGGAAGGGCTGGGAACGCGCCAAGGAGCTGATCCGCGACGATCGCCATCGCATGGTCCTGCTGGATGAGCTCAACATTGTCCTCCGTTACGACTACCTTCCGATCGACGAAGTGCTTGCCTTTCTCCGTGACGAGAAGCCGGCCGACAAGCACGTCGTCATCACCGGCCGCAACGCGCATGCGTCGCTGATCGAGATGGCCGATCTGGTCACCGAGATGACGCTGGTCAAGCATCCGTTCCGCGCCGGCGTGAAGGGTCAGAAGGGGATAGAATTCTGATGGCAAGGCCGACGCCGGCGCTGATGATCCAGGCCACTGGCTCCAACGCCGGGAAGTCGACTGTTGTCGCGGGCCTGGCGCGCGCGCTAGTGAGGCGCGGCCTCAAAGTCGCGCCGTTCAAGCCGCAGAACATGTCGAACAATGCGGCGGTGGCAGTCGATGGCGGCGAGATCGGCCGCGCGCAAGCAGTGCAAGCGCGCGCCGCGCGGATGCCGCCCAGCGTCCATATGAACCCCGTGCTGCTGAAGCCCGAGACCGACACCGGTGCGCAGGTGATCGTGCAGGGCCAGCGGCGTAGCACGCTTCGCGCGGCCGATTATCTCGGAAAGAAGGCGGCGCTGCTGCCCGCGGTGCTCGACAGTTTCGCGCGTCTCGCGCAAGTGGCGGATATCGTTCTGGTCGAAGGTGCGGGCAGTCCGGCCGAGATCAATCTGCGCGCCGGCGATATTGCCAATATGGGCTTCGCCACGGCAGCCGATGTACCTGTCGTGTTGCTCGGCGATATCGATCGCGGCGGTGTCATCGCCAGCCTTGTAGGGACGCATCTCGTGCTGGAGGCCGAGGAGCGCGCGCGCATTCGCGGCTTCCTGATCAACAAGTTCCGCGGCGATCCCAGGCTGTTCGACCAGGGACTTGAAGCGGTCACGCGTCTAACCAGTTGGCCGTCGCTCGGCGTGGTGCCGTGGCTACCTCAGGCAGCCTGGCTACCTGCCGAGGACGCCGTTGATCTCGATCGCGTGCAGACGTCTTTCGCGCGGAAGGTCATCGCCGTTCCTGTGCTTGCGCGTATCGCCAATTTCGACGATCTGGATCCGCTGGGCATGGAGCCCGGCGTGAGGCTGGTGTTCGTGAGGCCGGGCGAACCGATCCCGGTCGACGCCGATGTCGTCATCCTGCCCGGTAGCAAATCGACGATCGGGGATCTCACCTTCCTGCGTGCGCAGGGCTGGGATATCGATATCAAGGCGCATGCGAGGCGCGGCGGCCAGGTGCTCGGATTGTGCGGCGGCTACCAGATGCTCGGCCGGACGATCGCTGATCCCGATGGCATTGATGGTCCGGCCGGCACGGTCGAGGGGCTGGGGCTGCTCGATATCGCCACGACGATGGATGCCGAAAAATCGACGACGCTCGTGCGGGGTATTCATTGCGCCACAGGCAGCCCGATCGAGGGCTATGAGATTCATCTCGGCCGCACCAGCGGTGAGGATTGCGTGCGCCCGGTGGTCACGATCGACGGTCGCTCCGACGGCGCCAGCTCGGCCGATGGTCGTGTGCAGGGGACGTATCTGCACGGGCTGTTTGTCAATGACAGCTTCCGAAAGGCGTGGCTGGCCAATCTCGGCGTCGCTTCGTCTGTCGCTTATGAGCCGCGGATCGAGTCGGCACTCGATGCGCTCGCCGACCATCTGGAAGCGCATCTCGACATCGATCGCATGCTCGAGATCGCACGGAGCCGTCAGACCACGAACGCCAGTGCCGCATAGATCGCTGCCTCCAGCGAGCACGCTGCAATCAGCAGGTTGAGTGCGCGACGGATGTCGGCAGAATCGGCATCCATCCGGGCACCGGCATTGAGGAAGGGGTCATCGACGAGGCGGTCGCCATAACGGCGTGGCCCGGCCAGCGCGAGACTGAGCGCACCTGCCATGGCGCTTTCCGGCCAGCCCGCATTCGGCGACCTGTGCTTTGAAGCGTCGCGCCACACGATCTTGAAGGCCTGCGCCGTGGAGCCGCCTGCGATCGGCGCGACGAGCGCGATCAGGATGGCGGCCAGCCTTGCAGGAGCGAGGTTGAGCAGATCGTCAAGCCGCGCCGCTGCCCAGCCGAAGGATTCGTAGCGGGGACTGCGATGGCCGATCATTGAATCGGCAGTGTTGACGACCTTGTAGACGAACAATCCCGGCAGCCCGAGCAGCGCCAGCCAGAACACCGGCGCGACCACGCCGTCGGAAAAATTCTCCGCGCAGGATTCGATCGCCGCGCGCGAGACGCCGCTGGTGTCGAGCTGTTCCGGATCGCGGCCGACGATCATGGATACCGCGCGCCTTGCCCCGGCAAGTCCACCGTCGGTGAAGGCGGAGACGACCCGGCTGACGTGCTGATAGAGGCTGCGCTGCGCGATCAGGATGGAGGCCACAAGCCCCTGGGCTGCTTGCCCGAGCAGTGTCGATCCCAGCGCGGCTTCCAGCAGCAGGCCTAGGCCTGCGCAGATCGCGACCAGCACGCCGGTGGTTAGGCATCCCGCGGCCTTGCGCTGTGCGGCCGACCATTGCTCGCGGTTTAGCGCGCGATCGAGCATGTTGATGGCCGAGCCCATCAGCGCCACCGGATGCGGAAAGCGGCGCCACAGCAAATCCGGATCGCCGATGAGCCCATCGAATGCGATCGCCAGCACCACGATCAAGATCGTCTCGCTTCCCGCCAGCATATCATCGCGCCACGCGGCTTAGTTCGGAGACGAGGCGTTCCAGCGCCTCCGAAAGCATCGGCCCACCGCAGACCGTCAGTTTCTCGGGGATGACCAGGCGTTTCGACGGCGGATAGAAACGTTCAAGCGCCGGATGCAACAGGAAGGCTTCACCTTCGTCCTCCGCGAAGTCGCCGCTGTCAGATACAAGGAGCAAATCGGGTCTCAGTTTAACGATCGCCTCCAGCGACGCAAAACCTCCAAGCTTGTAGCCGAAATCGCTTGCCGCGTTCTTGAGGCCGATCGTGGCCAGCATGGAACTGATCAAGCTGCCACCACCCGAAACCCAGCCGCGCCGCGACAAGGCCAGCACGCGATAGGGGCGCTGCGATACCGCCTCCTTAGCGTGCTGGATTGCCGTGTCGAGCCGCTGTATTTCCGATGCGGCGCGATCCGGCTGGTGGACGAGTTCACCCATTTGCCGAATCTGGCTCTTCACGTCCTGCAGCGAACGCGCCGCGTCGAATTCGACCACGCGCACGCCCTTGTCCTTCAGCAATTCCCGTGTTGCACGCTTGGTGAACTTGCCGGCAACCACCGCGTCCGGTCGCAATATCAGGACATCTTCGGCTTCGCCTGATAGTCGAGGGTAGGCTGCGGCCTTTTCCGCGTTCCAGGAGCGGGCGCGGTCGCGTGAATAGGGACTGAGGCCGAGAATCTGGCTTGGATCGGCCAGCGCCAGAAGCAGTTGGTCCGTGCAGACATTGATGGAAGCGACGCGTGGTAGATCGGCTGCATGAGCGGCATGTCCTCCGAGCAATGCTGCCAGCAACGCGAACGTTGCGCCGATCGCCGGCCGCAGTAGGCCAACAAGGGTCTCGCGCAGGAGCGCGATTGATGGCATGAAGCGATCATGAAGCACGGCGGTGATCTGACGGAAGCCATTGCGCGCCATGGCGGCGAGCCTGCGGACTGGCTCGACCTGTCGACCGGGATCAATCCCTGGCCGTGGATGATTCCGCATCCCATTCCAGGCAGTGCATGGACGCGCTTGCCATCGCGGGCCGACGAGCAGGACCTCCTCGCCGCGGCGCGCCAAGCTTACGGCGTACCCGACGATGCGGATATCGCGGCCGCCACCGGCACCCAGACGCTCATTCAATGGATCCCGTATCTCGCAGGTCCCGGAGCGGTTGCGATCGTCAGTCCGACCTATGGCGAGCATTCGGCGGCGTGGAGCAGCGGAGGCAGGGAGATTCTCGCAGTGAATGATCTCTCCGCGCTGCCTGAACGCGCCATTCACGCGGTCGTCGTCAACCCCAACAATCCGGATGGACGTATCGCCGATGGCGGGGCGTTTCGGCACGTTGCCGAGCGGCTCGACCGCCGCGGAGGCTGGCTGGTTATCGACGAGGCCTTTGCCGATGTCGATCCCGCCATCAGTGCGGCCAGAATGAGCGCCGACCTTCCCATCCTCGTGCTGCGTTCCTTCGGCAAGTTCTATGGGCTCGCGGGGCTTCGCCTTGGCTTCGTGATCGGCCGACGCGACATCGTTGAACGTATCTCGGCGGCGCTGGGTCCATGGCCAGTCTCCGGCCCGGCGCTCCACCTGGGCACGGCCGCCTTGCGGGATCGATCCTGGGCCGACGAGACGCGCGTGAAGCTCGCTCGCCAGTCGAGCAAGCTGGATCATGTCCTTACAGAGGCCGGCCTTCAGCTTGTCGGAGGGACCACGCTCTTTCGCCTTGCCTCCCATCCCGATGCCCCGAACTTGCACACCGAACTGGCACGATGCCACATCTGGTGCCGCAGCTTCGACTGTGCACGCGAATGGCTGCGATTTGGCCTTGCGTCGGACGATGGTCTCGATCGCCTGGCTAGCGCGTTTCGCTCGATCGGATAGCGCATCCCGCGCGCTCATCATCACATCCGTTTCACCAGTGGGCACTGAACCCGGCGTAAGCCGCAGGCCCGGTCGTGCCGTAGTTGTACACTTCCTGATAGTGCTCGTTGAAAATGTTCTCGCCGCGCAAGTACACCTTCCAGGTCTCATCGATCTTGTATTCGGTATAGAGGTCGACGCGGACGTAAGGGTCCAGTGGCTGCGTCTCGTTTGAACCGCTGTAGCGTTTCGACACCGCGAGCACGCGCGGCTCGATCAGCCAATCCTTGATCGGTGTGATGGGGAACGAGAATCTCGCCAGGTTTTCCGGCCGGCGCGCCAGCGTCAGGCCGGTCGAAAGATCCTTGGCCTGCAGGTAGGTATAGGCGGCGTTGAATTTCAGGTAGCCCGGCAGGATATCGACGTTGACCCCGAGCTCCAGTCCGTCGGTTTCGGCGCGCGAGACGTTGACGTAGTGCCCGAGCGGATGCGCCGCATCGGTCACAAAGTCGATCAGGTTGCTGAACCGGTTGCCGAAGCCGGTCAGCGAAACCACGACGCGGCCTCCGAACAGGCTTTGGTCGATGCCGGCGTCGTAGCCGAAGCTTTCCTCGGGGCTGAGCGCGGAATTGCCGTAAGTCGGCGCATACAGTTGATAGAGCGTTGGCGCCTTGGCGCCTGTCCCGGCGCTCGCATGCAGCTTGGTGCCGGTCTTCGCGATCGTGTACGCCGCGGTGGTTCGCCATGTCTCGAACCGTGCGACGTCAACGACGTCGTCAACCCGGCCGCCCATCGTGATGTTGAGCCGCTCGCCGATCGGCAGTTGCCACAGTGCGAAGACTGAATTCGTGTCCTGTGTCCCGGCGAGCTGTGGCGTCGGCGCGCCGGCAATCGGCAGCAGGTTGGTGGTGGAGGTGCTCGCCGTTTCATGCTGGACGCGCGATCCGATGATGAGCGATCCGAGCGGGCCGACCTTCAGGTTGCCCTGATATTCCAGGCCTGTGCTGTCGCCGACGAAATTGGAGAGGATGGAGGTCGTGTTCTGCGGCAGCTTGTTGGTCTTGTAGGTGACGTCGTCGAACGAGCGATCGATGTGCGTTTCAAACGCGCTCACGCTATGGGTGAGGATGCCACCGAACGTGTCGAATGAGGCGCGTCCTCAGACCTGCTCGAGAAGGCGCGTCGCGCTCGACGGCGTGTCCGGGAACGTTCCGCTGGCCTGGTCGTAGGCGGACCGCGTGAACGAGGCCAGCATGCCCGTCTCCAGGCGCACGCCTTCGCCGGCGTCGTAGCCGACGCGTGCTGAGCCGCCGACGCGGTCGAAGCCGTCGCGCTCGAGGGGACCATACTTGGCTTCGAGCGCGGGGATGCGATAGCCGTAGCGTGAAAAGCCGTTGCTATGCTGCCCGTTTCCCGTGAATGCGTAGGACCACGGCCCCGAGGTTCCGGTCAGCGATGCGCTGCTGCTCGCCGTGCCGTAGCTTCCTCCCTCGGTGCTCACGTCGAGCTGTGCTGGACCGGCGCCCTTCTTGGTGATGATGTTGACTACGCCACCCATCGCGTCCGATCCGTAGAGTGCGCTCTGCGGGCCTTTCAGCACCTCGATCCGCTCGATCGCGCTCGGGGCGAACATCGCGAAATCGAAATCGCCACTGGCGGCGGTCGGATCGTTGACCCTGATGCCATCGATCATGACCAGCGTCTGACCGGTATTCGCGCCGCGCAAGCGCACATTGGTCGTTGCGCCTGGCCCGCCGCTTTCGGTGATATCGAGCCCGGGCACCGTCCGCAGCGCGTCGACGAGCGAGGTCGGATTGCTGGTCGCGAGCACTTCGTGCGTGACCACGCTAACCGAGCTTCCGGTACGGCTCGCCGGCTCCAGCGTACGGTCGGGGGTGACAACGACTTCGGGAGTTGCAGGAGCGGCTTCGGTACTGGGCGCTGGGCGCGCAGGACCAGTCGTTGAAGACCTTTCCCTGTTCCTCGTGGGAGGTTTGGACCGGACCTCCGGATTGATGACAACAGCAGGAAGCTGTTCGGGACCCGATTGGGCCATCGCGCCAGTGTGACTGCATGCGACAACGGCCGCACACCCGGCAAGAAAACGCCGCAAGCTCATAAATGCCCTTCCGCCGACCCACCGTCGAACGAGTTGATACTCGTCAACGGCCGGTCTCCTGGCTCGCGGTCGTTTCCCGATCCGCCTTCCCAAACCTGCTTGGCAGGTCCAGTGGCATTCGGATCGCAAATATCCGCTTACAGTTGCGGGGGCAGCCGCGGCGTTGGGAAGATTCCCGCACCGCGTTCCCGTTTCACCCTACAAGGGCACCGATGACGCGCGCAAAGAAGCACAAGGCGGAGCAAAACTCAAATCGATAACGATCAGAACCCAACAGCATTTTTCCAGATCGCTGATAGCGGCGACCTGAATGACGAACACAGAAAGTTGCTGACAGGCGAAAGGACGGCAGATGGCCAATCCTACAGCCTTATGCGAGCATGACATGTCACCCACACGCGGCGCTAGACCTGGATGATTCTGCTGACGTGAGCATCGACAGATTCAACGGAGGAACAGGAAATGTCGCTCCCATGCAAACTCGAACGCAGCCTCCTCAGCCACGACGAATACGAGACGATCCGCCTCACGCATCATCCCGCCATCTATGACGTCGAGCCGACCGATCTTGCGGACATGCGATCCCGCTTGCGCAAGATGCGCGATAAGGAGCGAACGCTCGGCCGACAAAAGCGGCGAGAGACGCGCGGAAAAGGTCAAGCTCGCGGCGCGAACTTCCCTGGAACCGCCGAGCGCCCTTCGGAACGCAAGCAGGTCTTTGCCGCAGCACTGAAGCGGGTAAACGGCGAGCTCAGGCGTCTTCACAACCTGGCAGCTCGGATCGCCAATGTCGAAGCGGCTCGAAAGGCTCTCGCGCTGCGAGCCGCGAGCTTTATTCCCTATCCCTCCGCCGGATCCACCGCCAACGAAGGCATGGTGCCGCGCTTGAGCACGCGCCGAAGAAAGATCGTCACGGGCGCGCGAATCGGACGAGTGTCGCAGGCGACGAAAGTCGCTCAGGCAATCCGCGATGCGCGAGGTGCATGAGCCTGCGCTGACCGGCCCGGGCAAGCTCGATCGGCCAAGTTAGCGGTAATCTCAGCCGTCAAAACGATCCAAAAACCGAACCCAATATCAAGACGGCAACAAGTGCGATAATGCAACTGACGATCACGGTCATCACCGTGTCGAGATGGCTTTCACGGTGAGTCAGACCACTGATTTGCAATAGCAGCAACACCGTGCCGTTGTGGGGGAGGGCGTCGAGAGTGCCCGCGCTCATCGTTGTTATGCGATGCATCAATTCGGTATCGATGTGATGCTCCGTGCCAAGACGCAAGAAGTCGTCGCCAAATGCATTGAGCACAATTGCCATACCGCCAGAAGCAGTACCAGTCAGCCCCGCCAGCACATTCATAGAGACAGCCAATGAGACCAGCGGTCCTCCGGAAATCGAGAATACCGCATCGCGAACCGTCGCAAATGCCGGCAACGCGGCAACCACTGCGCCGAATCCGACAAGACTAGCGATCATCAACATCGGCAAGGCTGCAGAATTCGCCCCGGCGTCGAGACTTTCGCGCAAGGATGGCAAACGTCGGAGGTTGATGAGAAGGACCGTCAAGTTTGCCGCCGCGAGAGCCACGACAACTGACCAGACGCCGGACACGGCCCCGATCGTAGTACCGCCCCACTCGGGCTCGGACAGGAACGAAAAATCGAGGCGCGGGAATACGACAAGCGACATCAAGAAATTCGTGAGGATAACGACGATGAGGGGCAGTACGGCCAGGGCGAAGGGAGGCACATTCTCGGCCTGCTTGCCGTGCGGCAACTCGGCCGGGTCGAAGTCGCCCGCCGGCGCCGCTTGCTCGCGAACCATCTCGTCAACGACAGGAGTGGTATCCGCCTCGCCTCCGTAACCTTCGCCAGCCTTGCGCGCGGCAGCCTCGGCCCGGCCGAGCCACCACATGCCGAAGGCGAAGATGATAGCGGATGCGATGATACTCAGCCCGGGGGCCGCGAAGGTGGTGGTGCCGAAGTACGGCATCGGAATGGCGTTGTTGACCGAGGGGGTTCCCGGCATCACTGACATGGTGAACGTGAATGCACCGAGGCCGACCGTTGCCGGCAACAAGCGGCGCGGGATGTTCGCGGCCCGGAACATCTCGTGAGCCATGGGCGCCAGCACAAAAAATGCGACGAACACACTCACGCCGCCGTAGGTCACAATAGCCGAGGCGATCACCACCGCGAGGATCGCGCGGCTGGCTCCCAACTTGTTGGTCAAATACTGCGCGATGGAGCTGATCGAACCGCTGTCGCCCATAAGCTTTCCGAACAACCCGCCTAGCAGAAACATGGGGAACCACTGCGCGACGAACCGCGCCGCTCCGGCCATGAACGTCTGCGTCCAGTGCGCGAGCAGCGGTTCGCCCGAGAATACGGCCGCGATGAGCGCCGCCAGCGGAGAGACCAGCAGAACACTCACTCCACGGTACGCGAGCCACATGAGCAGGGCTAAACCAAGCAATATCCCAATGAGTCCCATGGCTCAGGCCTCCCTCAGCAACGACTTGAGATATGCGATTCGATGACGTTGGTGCTCGTCCGCGCGCACTGCCAAACTCCGGTCGCCCATGCAGGCTCTCCCAAAAGTGCTGATCTAGGTTGTGCGCGCTTTCACGACATCGCCAGCGCCAGCCGCAGTCGGCTCGAAGCATTGGCGCGGAAGAAGGAAGATCCATGTGACGAGCACAAAAGGCGCGGTCAGCGCGGGGATGGCGAACGGCGTCAACGCAACGTTCAGCGCCGCTTGTGCGATGACGGTGAACAGCGTGCCCAGCATGGCGTAGATCGCGACTCGCCAGCTCGGTCGGTAGAACACGGTACCCAGCGCGATCGCGGTCAGTACCGGGCTGAAGCCGAGAAGCCCGCCAGTGATCAGGTCGCTTTCAGCGCCGAAAAGATGGGCCACCAGGACTGCCAGTATCGCGCCGGCGAGAGCGAACGCGGCGGCAGTCAATGAGTTCACGGCCAGGCCAGCGAGCAGCAGCAGGGCCGCCACAGCACTCGCCTTCAGGAAGACCTGTGAGATGCTTTGAAGCACGCCCTGGAAGAGGTCGATGAGCTTGAGCGGGCTGGCCTCATAGGGTTGAAAGGCGGTGATGACGTTGCCGGACGGCAGCGCAGTCCCTACGAGACCGGAAAAACCATACGTAGCCAACAAGAGGAGCCACGTCGTCAGCACGAATGGAAATGTGAGGCTGGATACACCCCAGGGCTTGACGGCGTTGGCAGTCCCGAGCATCACGATGACCGAAACCGACGCTCCCAGCACCACATACACCCACATGAGCGCGCTCGGCGATAAAAATGTCGCCAACGCGAGTCCGACGAGGACGGCGTTGTATCCATAGAGCCCGGAATAGAGCGGCTCGTTATCGACGTGAAGCCATTGCGCCGTTAGGTTTGCTACGACGACCGCGACGATCCCCGCAATTGCCACTCGGGGTACGCCGGCCGCGTGTGAACCCCAGGCGATCGCGGCCAGAAAGAGAATCCCGGTCAGCGGGTTGTTCTGAAACATAACTTGTCCGATGCTGCGCAAATTGATGTCCAAGAACCGCAATGCACCTGACGATGCGGAGAGGTGTTCCCACTTTGCCAAGATCGTTTCCATTGCAGCCTCCTTGAACGTGTCGGCACCGGCTGTTGGAGATCATCTGTTGGCGCCGTCGATCCCTATCGCCATAGATAAGGCGGAGGTAGCGCTGCGCCGATGACCTCCTTGCGTACCAGTCCCCAGAACTCCCGTACTTTGGCTTTCACCTGCGCGGTTTCACGGCCCAGCACCTTGAAGATCAGGCCGGCATCATTGGGCAGGTGACAGGCGCCGGACGCCACGCCTTCCGCGAGGTTCACATCGGCTTCCGCACGCTCGTGGATGCGTTCTGCCTTGTCCTTGGGGGCGCACAGGATCACGTTGGCGAACACATCAAAGGAGTTCATCACGCCAGTTTGCCGCATCAGATATCGGCGCGGCTCGATCACCAGCTTCTCTGCGAACAAGGGGCGACCATCGGGCCGCGTGGCCGACGTTGATATCGACAATACGGTTGCTCCGAAGCACTCGTCGGGACGATGGTGCTTGCGGCCGGGTTGAATGATTTCCGAAAACAGCAGTGTGGCCGACGGCGCCACGCAGATCTGTGTGTCGCTGAGAAACCGCGAGTGCCGGTGCGGGATCACGGGATCCGGAAGAAACTCCAGGTATGCGTCATCGGCAAGCGTGATAGTCTGGCTCTGCGCCGCATAGTTGGCGTCCATCGCGTGAATCTTGGTTGCCGATTGCGAGGTGAGGTGTGCCTGCGCGCGTGAACCAAGGGTAATGTCAAGAGCGAGCCGGTCCCCCTGCAGCACGCAGCCGGTGGTGGTGATTAGAAACACGCAGGCCATGTCAGGCATTTCTTCATCGCAATGCAGCGCGCGCTGCACCATGTACGGCGCGTGCCGCTGCAAGTTCGCCAGGATCGTTTGGCCGGAGCGGTGCTCGAAGCCGAGACGTAGGAGACCTGTCTTGCCGACACTGCCACTCCTCATCTGCGGCGGTTCATCCTGGAACGGAGCGAATTCCGGCATCGATGCGCCGAGCGCTTCGGCGCGGGCCCAGGGAGGGAAGGCCGCCGGTATCATGCTGGCCGCCGTGCCCGCGGATTGATATCGAACAGAAACTCTCGTTCGATCAGCGCAACCAACTCCGGAATGCCTTCCCCCGTCTTGCAGTTCGTGAACAGGAACGGCTTTCTGCCGCGCATCATCTGTGAATCCTGTTTCATCACCTCAAGGCTGGCCCCGACATAGGGTGCAAGATCGGTCTTGTTGATGACCAGGATGTCGGAATACGTGATCCCGGGTCCGTTCTTGCGCGGGATCTTGTCGCCCGCGGCGACGTCGATCACATATATGAAATAGTCCACCAACGCCGGCGAGAAGGTCAGCGTCAGATTATCGCCTCCGCTTTCGATCAGCACGACGTCGCTATCCGGAAAGCGCCGTTCCATATCCTCGACCGCGGCGAGGTTCATGCTTGGGTCTTCGCGCACCGCGGTATGAGGGCAGGCACCAGTCTCCACGCCGAGGATGCGTTCCTGGAGCAGAACGCCCTTGAGGGTACGCTGAACGTGCTTGGCGTCTTCGGTCGTCACCACATCATTGGTAATGATGAGCATCTTGATGCCGAGATCCAGCAAGCGCGGTGTAATGGCTTCCACGATCGCGGTCTTGCCTGACCCGACCGGGCCGCCGATGCCGATGCGCGTGATACTTTTCGACATTCCAAGCTCCATTCAACGTCAGTTCATGAACAGGCGCACATGCGCTCTGGTGTGAACGGCGGCCAGAATTTCCGTCAAAGGCGCAAAGCCTGCCATGTCCGACAGTCGAGCCGCCGCGGCGGTCGCGTACATCTCGTCTAATTGCCCGGTGAGCTCGTAGAGAATTTTCTGCGTCTCGATGTGGCTGACCTTCATCAGTCGCAAGGCCGCGCCGAGGATCGTTGTGGCAACGCCATACTGGTGCACGACAAACGCTTGGTAGGCAGGTAGATTCTGTACGGCGAAATTAATCGCCAATGCGATGGGATAACACCCGGGAGTAACGGACGTCGCTATGCATTCACGCCATCTGTAAAGCAGCGGCGCGCCCACCACCTCGACCCCCATCTCCGTGAACTTCTTGCCCATGCGAACCGACATTGTTCGCGCTTCGTCGGAAAGCTTGCGCGCGTATACCTGCGCATCGATTCGGGCGAGGGTGTCGACCTCTCCGGCAGTTGCGGCGCGATGCGCGGCGATCAGCGCGATGCAGTCTCCGCGCGCCGCCTGCTCTACCGCGGTGCGCGCGAACGCTCGAAGAGTAGCCGCTTTGGTGACGACGCCCTCCTGAACGGCGGATTCCAGGCCGGAAGAAAACGAGAAGCCGCCGATGGGGAACATCGAGTCACCAAACTGCAGCATCCGCGAGAGATAAGCGGCGCTCCTCGACGCATCGACACGGTCATTCTCGGTGGTCACGCGCAGAACCGGCCGTTGCCGGCGATGTTTGTCCGTGAGCGGCGGCTCCCGGATGGGAGTGGGCATGCGTCGGCGGATGTCCGTACGCGCGTCCGGTCTCCGCCTCGACGCCGGCATAGCTCTCGTGCGTGTGTGAATGCACCGGCCCTTCCGCGCCACCGAAAAGCCGACGGGATTCATGCGGAGCGAGGTAGGGAACGACCTCTCGTCCGGCTACGAATTCGTATCGGATTCCATCAAAACGGTGCGTATTCATGACAGACGTCATCACCTTGCGATCGACCGTCAGCGGGACATAGACGCGGTTGTCCTTGACCAATGCCGGCCAATGCTGGTTGCCCATGGCATGGCCCAGTTCGACGCATGTGCGCATTGCCATCTCGGGCGCGAGGCTCGTTAGACCGTCGAGGTGCACGATCATCACGTCACGCAGCTCGATTCGAGCGACGAGTGCCGAGAGCGCCTGGGCATTCCAGAGCAGCACGTCCCCATCGTGGATGTGTGTGCCGCGGTCGATAGAGACTGCAACCTCCGCGCCTTTTGTGGTCGTCTTGCGGAAGCGGGTCTTCTGCGCCTCCCACTGGTCGATCTCGATCAGATCTATATCGGCGCCAGACAGCCGCCCAGCCCATTCGGGATCGCCGATATTGCCCAGAACGGTTTTGATGAGGATCATCGCGCATTCCTCAACTGAAAAAATACTTCTGATTCAGCGAGACCGTCGTCAAAGGCTGCACGGTCGCGTGCTTGCCGTCGACGGTCACGGCGAAGGTTTCCGGACTGACCTCAATTTTAGGCGTGCCGGTATTTCGAACCATGTCGCGCTTGCCGATCTTGCGCACATTTCTCACCGGCATCACCTGTCGGCGGAGCCCCAGCCGCTCCTTGATCCCGGCAGCATGCGCGGCGCCGGAGACGAATGTGATGCAGTTGGCCGGCAACGCATCACCGTAGGCGCCGAACATGGGCCGATAGTAGGTGGGCTGCGGGGTCGGCAGCGACGCGTTTGGGTCGCCCATCACTGCCCAGCTAATGAAGCCGTTCTTGATGACGATCTTGGGCTTTGCACCGAAGAACGCGGGCTCCCACAGGACGAGGTCGGCGATCTTGCCCACCTCGACCGAGCCCAGCACGTCGGCAATACCGTGCGTGATCGCCGGGTTGATCGTGATTTTCGCCACGTAGCGCAGCACCCGGAAATTGTCGTTGCCCGGCGCGTCCTCCGGCAGCTTGCCGCGCCCGGTCTTCATCGCATCGGCGGTTTGGATACAACGCAGCCAGCATTCGCCGATGCGTCCCATGGCCTGCGAATCGCTCGAAAACATCGAGATCACGCCGAGATCCTGGAGGACGTTTTCTGCAGCGATGGTCTCGGCGCGGATACGGCTTTCGGTGAATGCCACATCGGACGGGATGTCCGGGCTGAGGTGGTGACACACCATGATCATGTCATACAGCTCCGCCTGCGAATTGATGCCGTAGGGGAGCGTGGGGTTGGTCGAAGATGGCAGGACGTTGGGAAGGCCGGCGATCTTGATGATATCAGGCGCATGGCCGCCGCCGGACCCTTCGGTATGGAACGAATGGACCGTCCGCCCCTCAAACGCTTCGATCGAATCGTCGACAAAGCCGGATTCGTTGAGCGTATCGGTATGGATGCATACTTGGGTGTCCGTCTCGTCAGCGACGGTGAGCGCGGACCGAAGCACCGCTGGGGTGGTGCCCCAGTCTTCGTGACATTTCACGCCAACCGCGCCTGCTTCGATCTGCTCAACCAGAGCCGCTTTGCCGTGTCCGTGCCCCTTGCCGAGAATGCCGACATTGAGCGGCCAGTTTTCGAACGCGCGTAACATCATGCTGATGTTGCCAGGCCCCGACGTGACCGTCGTCGCGTTGGAGCCGTCGGAAGGACCAGTGCCGCCACCGATCAAAGTCGTGGTGCCGTTTGAGAGCGCGGCCTGCGCCTGCTGCGGAGAAATGAAATGAATGTGTGTGTCGATCCCGGCGGCCGTCAGGATGAGATGTGAGCCCGAGATAGCGTCGGTCGCCAGGCCGACCTCCAGGCCGGGCGTGACGCGATCCATCGTCTGCGGATTGCCGGCCTTGCCGATTGCACAGATGCGGCCATCCTTGATGCCCACATCCGCTTTCACGACGCCCAGCACAGCGTCGATCACGGTCACGTTGGTGATCACGAGGTCGGGAGCGCCAGCCGCCCGCGTCACCTGATTATCCATGCCCATGCCTTCACGCATGCTCTTGCCGCCGCCGAAGACGATTTCGTCGCCGGCGCCGCCGCGCAGGTCGCGCTCGATTTCAACGAACAGGCCGGTATCGCCCAAGCGGATGCGATCACCCGTCGTCGGGCCGAAAAGGCCGACATATTCTTGCCGAGACATGGTAGGCATGGTGGCCCTCGTTCAAGAGATTTGCGTTTCACGCCTTCATTTATGAGGAACGAAAGCCTCGCTTCGCCGCCTGCGCCACCGCCTTGGATTTGACTGTGGCGGCGTCACGGCCGGCGGTGGGACCATCGACGAGATTGTTGAAGCCATAAACGGCGCGCATGCCCCCATAGGGGACGAGTTGAACCTCGCGTTCGTCGCCGGGCTCGAACCGCGTTGCCGTTGATGATGGGATATTGAGGTGAAGCCCGAACGCCGCTGCACGATCGAATTCCAGCTCACGATTGACTTCGAAAAAATGGAAGTGAGATCCAACCTGTACCGGCCGATCTCCCGCATTGCGCACCTTGAGCGTCGTCACCGGGCGATCGGCATCGAATGTGATCGCTGCCGAACTGCACACGTAACCGCCGACCGGCACGTTCGCCGTCGCCGGGTCGACATGGGCGGCGACAACGGGGCCCGTTTTTGGTCCAGCCATGTTGACCTCCTGTAGGCATTCACTGGATCGGCGTATGCACCGTTACCAAGCGGCTGCCGTCGGTGAACACCGCCTCGATCTGCACCATTGGAATAAGATCGGCGACGCCGTCCATCACATCAGCCTTGGTCAGGACGGTACGCGCCTCGTTGGTGACGTCCTCGATCGTCTTCCCGGCACGCGCGCCATCAAGGGCGACCGCCGATATGATAGCAACGGCTTCTGGATAGTTGAGCTTGAGGCCCTTGGCTCTTCGCTTTAGTGCAACGTCAGCGACCATGTAGACGAGCAGCTTATCGAACTCCCTCGGAGTTAGCTGCATGTGATCCTCCCGAGCCGTGACTGCCTTACCGGGAAAAGCGGGTGCGCGAGTAGACAGCGCGCGAGCAGATAGTTTGGCTGGCCGCCCCAGTTGTGACCGTTGTGAGCATCGTTCCCAGCATTAGGGAGGGCGCACTTGGACGTGTCAATCAGGGTTCTCCGCGGTCTGTTGCCGGAAATGACCTGATGGATTGACCGTCGCGCGCGGGCGTTTCGTTTTTGCCGACGACGCTAACGGCTCTTCAGGCGCCACCCTTGACGTTGGGCGCCTAACCCCGCGCGGATTGCCCTTGGACTACCTGGGCCGTCATGGCGCCACCAGCTTCTTGCGAATCGCATAGCGAACCAGTTCGGCCGTGGATGACATGCCAAGCTTGCGCATGGCCGACGCCCGATGGGTTTCGACAGTTTTCACGCTTAGCTTCAATATGGAACTGATGGCCTTGTTGGTATGTCCCTCTGCAATCAACTGCACGACGTTCTGCTCCCGCGATGTGAGGAGCGCGCTGGACTTGTTCTGTTTGTTGAGCTGGTAGTCGGTTAGCAATTTCTCCAACACGACGCTGGTAAAGTAAGGTCGGCCGTCGAGCAGAGCTTCGATTGCCGAAATGAGATGCTTCCTGGCGTCCGATTTGAGCAGGAAGCCACGCACCCCAGTCAAAAGGGCCTCGGTCAGAATCTCCTCATTCTCGTGCATGGTGAGAATCAACACTTCCGAACGCAGGCGAAGCGTCTTGACGCGGCGGCTGACTTCCAGTCCGTTCACGAGCGGCATGGAATAGTCGGCGATGATGATGTCCGGTCTCGTTTCCAACGCCAATGCGATCGCCTGCTCGCCGTCGGGCGCTTCCGCAGTAACAATCCAATTGGAGCGCGTTTCAACGATCGCGCGAAGCCCGGAACGTACGACTTCATGATCATCCGCAATCAGGATGCGTTTCACGGCGTCGTTCCTATGCGTTGGAACGGTCGATAGCGATAGCCGACAGCGAGGTCAGAATCATACTGATTGGCTTTCCGGCAGTTATCCCGCAAAACCCTAGGATTTCGCGGGGAATATACCGAGGTCAGCTTAGCCTCCGGGGTTCATGGTAGAAGAAGCTGGAACGGCGGAAGATCAAGCACCGGATCGACAGCGCCCCAGTGCGTCATGCTTCCAGCAGCCGGGCACGAACCGCGTAGCGAACCAGATCTGCCGTCGAGTGGATGTCCAGCTTGCGCATCGCGGCGGCACGGTGCGCTTCGGCGGTTTTGACGCTGAGGTTCAGGATCGCGCCAATGCTCTTGTTGCTGTAGCCCTCCGCAATCAGCTTGACCACCAACTTCTCCCGCGGCGAGAGCCTGTCCCGATCTCCGGTCGAGACCTCGTTCAATTCAGGCGAACAGCTCTCGGTGCAAAATGGCTTATGCGCCAGAAGCGACTCAACCGCCGCCAACAACAGCCTGTTGGCATCCGATTTCAATACGAATGCCCGGGCGCCTGCCTCGAATGCCTGCTGCGCCAGCAGGCTGGAGTTGTGCACCGTGAAGATCAATACCTCGGTCGGCAGACGATATTCCTTGATCCGCCGCGCGACCTCCACTCCCGTCATGCGCGGCATGGAGAAATCGACGATTGCGACATGGGGTTGGTTCGCGATCGCCTCGGCAAGGGCCTTGCTGCCGTCGTTCGCCTCAGCAACGACTTCCCAGTCGGCACGTTGTTCCAGAACCGCTCGCAGTCCCGACCGCACCGCTTCATGATCGTCGGCGATAAGAAAGCGCTTCATGGCAGGACAACTCCAACTCGTATCGGATCGCATGGCTCGGCCGGCGCTAGCGAGGCGAGTTCGGCTGCACGACTAGTGGACCCGTTTGCGCGGACCATGATGGCGGGAACGGCCTTTGGCCGGCTGCGTCTTCCCGGTCACCGCACCGCGCGGAAACACCGCGGATAGTGTCGTGCCGGGACGCCCCGTTCCCGGTCCGGAGCGGATATCGAGGGTGCCTCCGATCTGCTGCAGTCTAACCTTCATCGCAGGAATTCCGACGCCGGGCGGCCCTGCTATCGCTCCGCCGAGGGCCTGGCCGAGCGGCATGCCGCGCCCATTGTCGCTGACCCTCAGCCGGAAGTGGTCATCGGTCGCCTCGATCGCGATCTCGACTTCCGTCGCTTTCGCGTGACGAAAGACGTTCGTCAGCGCCTCCTGAACCACCCGCAGCAGCGAGCGCTGCGTTTCGTAAGGTACGCGATCGATCTCGGGCGAGATGCTGGCATCCACTCTCAACGATGTGCGCGCCGCGAACCCTTCCGCATATCTCTCTATTGCCGCCTTCAACCCGGCAACCGTTAGATTTTGCGGATGCAGCAGGTAGGCAAAGGCCCGGATTTCCTTGATCGCCTGATCGATCGACGCATCGATATCGTCGCAAAGCCGCTCGGCATTGGTCGGTTCACTTAAGCTGTTCCGCATCCGCATAATCCCGAGGCTCGCGGCAATCAAATGCTGGCAAGTCGAGTCGTGGAGGTCGGAGGCAATGCGCTGCTGCATGTCTTCCTGAGTGGATACCAGCGTGGCGCCCATGCTCGCACCACCGTCCGAAATCGTTCCAAAGTCTTGGGAGGACGCTCCTTCCAGGACGCGATGGCTACCGATAAAGGTGGCAATGCAGCCGGTTACGGGATCGCAGATTGGCGCAACGATCGTCTCGACAGTTCGTGGGGATCCTCTGAGGGCGAGCCGATGCCGGATCCGAACCTCGGCACCTCTGGCGCGACAAGCATCAAGCGCCTCGTGAACGGACCTGGCATCCTGCCCCCCCATACAGTCGCAAACGGCCATCCCTCGGATGTCTTCCGAGGCGATCCCAACAAGCGATTCGAACGCCGGGTTTATATCTTCATAAACAAAGCGCCCTTCGGATGAAGGGCGCATCACAAAGAGAAGGTCGGAGGCTAGCTTCCAGTACAGCCGATCGCTTGCGCTTGCTGCGCCAATGCCTGACCATCCCTCCGCATTGGTTCGATCCGACCCGTACGTGGGAGCACCATGTTGCTTCACGGCACGCACTCGCTTTCCACGCGACTCTCGATAGTGAGAGCCACCCCTTGCCTCGGCCAATCTCCCTGACCCGATCGGATATCCCAACCACACCATACACCGTCAGGTAGAAGAACGCCATTGACGTTGAGCAATCTTTAGGCGGGAACTCGCGAATTCTTGTAACACGCGCGCGAGCTCCGACGCGGAGCCTCTTCGTGCACTGCCATTCGTGACCTTGGCACTAACCGCATATCGCCTTTGGAAATGCCTGAGGTCTAGCGCCGACTGCCCGCAAGGCGCAGCATCATCATGAACAGATTGATGAAATTGAGGTAGAGCGACAACGCAGCGATGACCGATTTGCGACCTGCGGAAGTCTCACCATCCCCAGAGTCGTACATCGCCTTGATACGCTGGGTGTCATAGGCAGCCAGGCCGGCAAAGATGCCGACGCCCACGATCGAGATCAGCCAGTCAAGTCCGCTCGAACGCAGGAAGAGGTTGACCAGGCTTGCGACGATGATTCCGATCAACCCCATGAACAGGAAGGTGCCCAGTCCGGACAGGTCACGCCTGGTAGTGTACCCAAAGATGCTAAGCGCCCCGAACGTTGCGGCTGCGATGAAGAACACGCGCGTGATCGAGGAACTGGTGTAGATGTGGAGCAAAGTCGACAGCGACACGCCGACCAGGGCTGCATAGACAAAGAACAACCAGCGTGCGGTCGTTGCCGACAGCGTATGGATGCGTGCACTGATGAAGAACACCAGAGCCAGCGGCGCCAGGATGAAGATCCACATCAGCGGACTCTGCAGTAATGCGGGACCGGTGAACTGATAAGTCAGCCAGGCCACAAGGGCGGTGAGGCCGACACCGGCGGCCATGTAGTTGTAGATGCGCAACATGTAGTTGCGGAGGCCGGCATCGACCGCAATGGCATCGCCGCCGACCGCACCGGAGGTCACTGCATTCTCGTCATAATTGGACATGGCTTATCTCCTCGCGGTCGCGCCGAGCACGGGATGGGCAAGCCTATGATGATGGCCACCATGCGGGATATCAGATGATCACCCGATTTCCGGGGGTGGTAACTACGCCGCTTCGGCGCGATAGCGCCTTCCTTCGGGGACATGCCTTGTGTTACTGGAGGCTGCCGCTCGCCGGCCTATCAAGCGCAGTTTCTGCCGCCCGTTCCTACATAGAATCCCGGATGTGCGAGCGGCAAAGTCGCCGATAGGATCGTAGTCATCGGCTGGCGGGCATCCCGCATTCATTGCCGCCTTTGGCGCTTGCGCTATCGCCGATGGGAATATGGAGACGAGCATGAACATCCGACTCGTATTCGGCGCCCTGATCGTCGGCGTTGTTGCAGCCATTGCAGCGCCGCCAAGCCCGTCCGTGGCCCAATCGACTGACCAAGGCGCGGCTGCGCCAAAGAGCGCAGCACCGAATACAAATATGAACCCGCACAAGCATCGCTATTGGCGCCACCGCGGCGGACGGCATCCGCATTTCGGCAGCAGGCGCCTTCGCACCGATGCGCCTGCAGGGCGGCCGTCGGCCAATTGAGCCGCTTTTGCCGGCCTGCTGCCTGGTGCGGCGGGCCAATCCGCTCACGTAATTTGAGCGATCGATGACTGATCGAGGCAGTACAGGAACGAATCCGACGGCGGTGGATGTTCGATGAGCGAGACTGACGGGCAGCGGAGCGAGGGTGCGCACCCCTCGACGGTTTCGGGAAGAGCCAATTTCGCCTGGCAGCGGTTACCCTATGTCGTCGCCCTCGTGCTCGCCATCGCAGGCGTCGGCTATACCAATATCTCGCATCAGCCGCTCGTGGGCTATTGGGAGTTCCTGGCGCTTGCCATTGCCGTGGTCTGCGTCGTCACCAAATGGTCCGAGCTCGACACCAAGCAGGCTCAGTTTCGGTTGATCTGGACCCAGGCGCTTCATTGGGTGGCCGTCCTGGTCACGATGAACATCATGCTTGTCTCCGGCGTTCAACAGTTGCTCCCCACGCCGGCAACCAGCCTGGTGCTTCTGACACTATTGGCGCTCGGCACCTTCCTTGCGGGCCTCAGTCTTTTGTCGCCGCAGATCTGCTTCCTCGGCATCGCCATGGGCGCCGCAGTTCCGGCGCTCTCCTGGCTGAAGCAGTCCGTGATCTTCTTTCTCCTTGCGGCCGTATTCCTGGTCGGCATCGGCATGACCTTTTGGCTTAGCTATGGCCGCGCGGCCGCACCTCACAACACCGAAGACCAAGTCGAGGCCTGAAATGCAGACGATACGGTTGCTTTGCGCTTTGTGCGTTTTCGCTTCAATCTCCGCCGTCGCAACGCCCGCGCAAGCCGAGATATTCAGGGTCGGCCGGCTGTTGTGTTCCAGCAGCCCGCGGATCGGATTCCTTGTTGGATCGACGCAGTCGCTGCGTTGCGTATTCTACCGGCGAGGCTCGTCGCAACGCTACATTTACGCTGGGCGAATAAGGCGTGTCGGTCTTGACGTCGGCGTCACCGGAAGTGGCGTTCTATCCTGGGCCGTCTTTGCCAAGAACTCGCGGATTGGTCCCGGCACTATGCGCGGGAGCTATGTGGGGGCCAGCGCCAATGTTGCGCTGGGTCCCGGCTTTGGCGCCAACGCTCTGATCGGCGGATCGCGCCGAAGCGTCGTGCTGCAGCCGCTTTCCGTCGAGCGCGCGATCGGCGTCAATCTCGCGGCGACGGTGACGCATTTGACCCTTGGTGAAAGAGGGCGGCAATAACGCACCCCCGACAGTTCCTGCCGAAACAATTCGGAACATTGCCGACCTTTGGCTCAGGGTTTCGTCGGATATCGGCGTTGGAGGGCGGAGGGCTACGATCAGCCTTACTGCGACTGTCGGCTGGCTTGGCTGCTTCGTGCTCGGCGCACCGCATAACAGGGCAATGGACCCTGTGTCCGAGCGTGATGGATGAGGTCCGTGGGCAATGACCAAAGGCCGAAACCGCTGGCTGATCGTCCTGCTCGCCGTGCTTCTGGCCGCAGGTGGCTACTATGCCTGGCAGAAGCTTTCGAGCGACAATCTCCCGCCGGGCATCGCCAGCGGCAACGGCCGCATCGAGGCTGTCGAAATCGATATTGCAACCAAGACGCCGGGACGCATCCAGGAGATCCTGGTCAGAGAGGGGGATTTTGTCACGGTAGGACAGGTGCTCGCGCGCATGGACACGACGCAGCTACATGCGCAGCTCCGTCAAGCCGAAGCGCAGTTGCGCCGCGCGATCATCAGCGTCGACACCGCCAAGAGTCTCGTCGCGCAGCGAGAAGCCGAGAGGAAATCCGCTACCGCGGTGATTGCGCAGCGTAATGCTGAATTGGATACGGCGGACCGAAAGCTGCAGCGATCCGAGCAATTGATCAAGACCAACGCCGTGCCTCAGCAGGTGCTCGACGACGACCGGGCGGCCGCCGAAGGGGCGAAGGCCGCGGTGGCGGCGGCCGAGGCTCAACTTGCGGCGGCGGCGGCCGCCATCAGTTCCACCCGGGCGCAAGTGGTCGACGCCGAAGCATCCATCGACGCGGCAAGGGCCGCCATCGAGAGCATCAAGGCCGACATCAACGACAGCATCCTGATAACACCGCGCGATGGGCGCGTGCAGTTTCGCGTGGCGCAGCCGGGCGAAGTCCTTGCCGCCGGCGGTCGCGTGCTCAATCTCGTCGACCTCGGCGACGTCTACATGACCT
The DNA here is from genome assembly GCF_043638955.1 of Bradyrhizobium sp. 31Argb. Taxonomy (NCBI): domain Bacteria; kingdom Pseudomonadati; phylum Pseudomonadota; class Alphaproteobacteria; order Hyphomicrobiales; family Nitrobacteraceae; genus Bradyrhizobium; species Bradyrhizobium sp. 31Argb. Next base: position 52,657 of record NZ_JBEGDB010000002.1, read on the forward strand.
TCTTCCTGCCCACGGCGCAGGCCGGACGCGTCGCAATCGGCGCAGATGTCCGCATCGTGCTGGATGCCGCGCCCCAATATGTCATTCCCGCCAAGGCGAGCTTCGTTGCAAACGTTGCGCAATTCACGCCCAAGACGGTGGAAACGGAGGAGGAGCGTCAAAAGCTCATGTTCCGGATCAGGGCGCATATCTCGCCGGACTTGCTGCGCAGACACATCGAACAGGTCAAGACCGGCCTTCCCGGCAGGGCGTTTGTCCAGCTCGACCCGAACGCCGAGTGGCCGGCGAACCTTACTGAAAAGCTGGTACAATGAGCGATCTGTCGACCGCAGAGCAAGCTCGCCCACCGGCGCCGGTGATAAGCCTGGATGCGGTCGAGCTGTCCTACGGCACGACGCGCGCACTTGGTGGCATCACGCTCGACATTCTCACCGGGCGCATGGTCGGGTTGATCGGACCTGACGGCGTTGGGAAATCCAGCCTGCTCTCCCTTGTCTCCGGCGCTCGGGCCGTGCAGCAGGGACGTGTCCAAGTGCTCGGCGGCGATATGACCGACGCCGCGCACCGGAGGCTGACGTGCCCGCAGATCGCCTACATGCCACAAGGTCTCGGCAAGAACCTCTATCCGACGCTGTCGGTGTTCGAGAATGTCGATTTCTTCGGCCGCCTGTTCGGCCACGACAAGAGTGAACGCGAGCAGAGGATCGATGAGCTTCTGAAAGGCACGGGGCTTACGCCTTTCGCGGATCGGCCAGCAGGCAAGCTGTCGGGCGGCATGAAGCAGAAGCTCGGCCTTTGCTGCGCGCTGATTCATGATCCCGACCTCCTGATCCTGGATGAGCCGACCACCGGTGTCGACCCGCTCTCGCGCCGCCAGTTCTGGGAACTTATCGACGAGATCCGCCAAAGCCATCCGGGCATGAGCGTCGTTGTCGCCACCGCCTATATGGAGGAGGCGGCGCGTTTCGACTGGCTGGTTGCCATGAACGAAGGCCGGGTGCTCGCCACCGGCGCGCCTGCGGACCTGCTGCGGCAGACCGGTGCTGATAATCTCGATGCCGCCTTCATTGCGCTGCTCCCGGAGGAGGAGCGGCGGGAGCACAGGGAAGTGGCGATCCCGCCTCGCGGAAGCGAACATGCCGACGACATCGCCATCGAGGCCGAGCAGCTTACCGTAAGGTTCGGCGATTTCACCGCCGTCGACAATGTGAGCTTCCGCATTGCCCGCGGCGAAATCTTCGGCTTTCTCGGCTCAAACGGCTGCGGCAAGACCACGACCATGAAGGTGCTGACCGGATTGTTGCCGGCCAGCGAAGGCATCGCGAGATTATTCGGCCATGAGGTCGATCCGAGCGACATGGATGTCCGCCGCCGCGTCGGCTACATGTCGCAGGCTTTCTCGCTCTATTCCGAATTGACGATCCGGCAGAACCTCGAGCTGCATGCGCGGCTGTTCCGGCTTGCCCCTGACACCATCGAGGGTCGTGTCCAGGAGATGGCACAGCGGTTCGACCTCGTCGACGTCATCGATGCGTTGCCCGATGCGTTGCCGCTTGGGGTCCGCCAGCGCCTCTCACTCGCGGTAGCAATGATTCATGCGCCCGACATCCTGATTCTCGACGAGCCGACATCCGGCGTCGATCCGGTGGCGCGCGACGGCTTTTGGCAAATCCTGTCCGAGCTGTCCCGCAGGGACGACGTCACGATCTTCGTCTCGACCCATTTCATGAACGAAGCTGCGACCGCATCTCGCTGATGCATGCAGGCAGGGTGCTGGTCAGCGACACGCCGGCCAGGCTTGCCGAGCAGCGCGGCGGCGGCAGTCTCGAGGAGGCCTTCGTCGCCTATCTGCAGGACGCGATCGGCAGGACGGACGCCAAGCTGCCGGCCGCCGTACCGGCCGTAGTGAGCGAAGCCGGGCCGGGCGACCAAGCCGCCGCGGCACACCACCGACTCATGCGCTTCTTCGACCTGCGGCGCGTATTCGCCTACACCCACCGGGAGGCGCTCGAGCTGCGGCGCGACCCGATCCGTGCCACGCTGGCCGTTCTCGGCAGTCTCATTCTGATGTTCGTGATGGGCTACGGCATCAATATGGACGTCGAGAATCTATCCTTCGCCGTCATGGACCGCGACGAAACCGGGATTAGCCGCGACTACGTCCTGCAGATTTCCGGATCGCGCTTTTTCACCGAATTGCCTCCGATCACCGACTACGACGATCTCGACAGCCGCATGCGCAGCGGTGAGCTGAGCCTGGCACTCGAGATCCCGCCGGGGTTCGGGCGCGACGTGGCGCGCGGCAGTAACGTCCAGATTGGCGCGTGGATCGACGGCGCCATGCCGTCGCGCGCAGAGACCGTGAGGGGTTATGTGCAGGCGATGCATGCCCACTGGCTGACCGAGCGCGCCAGACTGCTCTATGGCAACGCCGCGGCGTCGGGCGATTTCCAGCTTGAGATACGTTATCGCTACAACCCTGACCTCAAGAGCATCGTGGCGATGGCTCCCGCCGTGATCCCGATCCTCCTGTTGATCATACCTGCGATATTGGCGACGCTGAGCGTCGTGCGCGAAAAGGAGCTCGGATCGATCATCAATTTCTACGTAACGCCGGTAACACGGCTTGAATTTCTCGTCGGCAAGCAGCTTCCCTATGTGGCGCTCGCCATGCTGAATTTCTTCCTGTTGACCGCCTTTGCCGTGTTCGTCTTCCGCGTTCCATTCACGGGCAGTTTTCCGGCCTTCACCGGCGCAGCGCTTCTCTACGTCATTATCACGACGGCGATGGGGCTTGTGATATCGGCGTTCATGAGCAGCCAGATCGCAGCGATCTTCGCGACTGCGCTGCTGACGATGATTCCTGCCACCCAGTATTCGGGCCTGGTCGATCCGGTGTCGTCCCTCCAGGGAGCCGGCGCCGTCATCGGACGAATCTACCCGACCGCACATTTCGTCACCATCACGCGCGGCACTTTCTCGAAAGGGCTCGATTTCGGTGACCTCTCGGGCGAGTTCGTTGCTCTGCTCGTGACCATCCCGGTGCTGTTCGGTCTTGGCGTGGTGCTCTTGAGGAAACAGGCGAGCTAGACATGCATATCGCCAACGTCGTTCAACTCGGCATCAAGGAACTGCGGGGCCTTCTCCGTGATCCGATGCTGATGATCCTGATCGTCTATGCCTTCACGGTTTCCATCTACACGGCCTCCAGGGCGCAGCCCGAGACCTTGAATCAGGCCGCGCTCGCCATCGTTGACGAGGACAAGTCGCCGGCATCGACGCGCATCATCACCGCGTTCAATCCGCCCTATTTCACGATACCGCGCCTGATTTCGCAGTCGGACGTGAACCCCCGCATGGATGCGGGGCTCGACACCTTCGCGCTCAACATTCCGCCGAACTTCCAGCGCGACCTTCTGGCTCAGCGATCGCCGGCCATCCAGCTCAACGTGGATGCGACCCGCATGTCGCAGGCCTTCACCGGGGGCGGCTATATCCAGACGATCGTGAACGAGGAGGTCGGCGAGTTTCTGGCCCGCTATCGATCGGCCGCGCCTCTCCCGATCGAGCTCGCCCTGCGCGCGCGCTTCAACCCCGAGCTCAACAAAGGCTGGTTCGGCGCCATCAATAACGTCATCTCCTCCATCACCATGCTGTCGATCATCCTGACCGGAGCCGCGCTGATCCGCGAGCGCGAGCACGGCACCATCGAGCACCTGCTCGTCATGCCGGTGACGCCATTCCAGATCATGGCGAGCAAGATCTGGTCGATGGGCCTTGTCGTGCTTCTCGCCGCCAGCGTGTCGCTCGTGTTTGTGGTGCAGGGATTGCTGTCAGTCCGGATCGGAGGCTCGATTCCGCTGTTCCTGTTCGGCACCGCACTCTACGTCTTCGCCATGACCAGCTTGGGCATATTTCTGGCGACGGTCGGCGGGACCATGCCGCAGTTTGGTCTCCTGATGATGCTGGTGCTGATGCCACTGCAGATGTTGTCAGGAGCCACGACGCCGCGGGAGAGCATGCCCGAGATCATCCAGAACATCATGCTCGCCGCACCCAACACCCACTTTGTCATCCTCGCGCAGGCCGTGCTGTTCCGCGGCGCAGGGTTCGACGTGGTCTGGCCGCAGATCGCCGCGCTGCTGGTGATCGGAGCGATTTTGTTCGGATTCTCCCTCTGGCGATTCAGACAGTTCTTGCGATAGCGAAGCAGCTTCGGCGTATTGCCGACGCCGCAATTGGATAGCAACCGCGCTCCACGACATGGGCGGGGTGTGGGCAGACCAGTCGAACTGAGAAGCCCCGCCAATCCATATCAACGCGGGCGGATATCGGGGGCCGTGCCGCAACGCTTATCGCTGGAATGGCTGCCCCCGGGTTATTGGCGGGTGCCATGGGGTCATTGCCGCGACACGCCCTATCACGGCCGGCTGCCAGGCGGTGGCTGGAAATAGGCCGGGTTGAGGCCTGCCAAACGCGGCGGATCGTAATTTGTTCTGAGTGGCGCGCCAAATTGCCATCATTCTAGTAAGAATTGCACAGTCGGATCCGCGCGGATCTTCTTGGGTTCCGACATTCGGGGGCGGGACAAGCCAAGGCGCGCGGCGAATCCGGTGGAGTTCGAAAATGAATTCGCGCCACTTCACCCGGTCACCTCGTCGGCTTGGGCAGGCAGCGTCGCTGCTGCGGTGAGCGTGCAGAGCGGCGAGATCGGCATCGTCAAGGCGTACCAGTGATTTTGTCGCTTCGATCGGTCCTGATATCTTTTTTATCGCTGGCGATCCTTGCGCTCGTCTGCGGCGCGGTCCGCGCGCAAGGCATAGCCCCCGACAAGGAATTGGTGGTGGCGACCAAGGAAGCCCCGCCTTTCGCGATGAAGCAGCCGGATGGGAGCTGGGGCGGTATCAGCATTGAGCTCTGGAAGAGGATAGCTGATCGCGCGCATCTGAAGTTTCGCCTGGTTGAGACCGAGAATGTGCAGGACCTGCTTGATGGCGTCGCGAAAGGCGCCTTCGACGCCGGCGTCGCAGCCGTAACTGTGACTGCTGCGCGTGCACGCAATGTCGATTTTTCTCAACCTTTCTACAACACCGGGCTCGGGATTGCGGTGCCGATCAATGAGAGCCCCTGGGTCTCGATCGGACGGGCGCTGCTCTCTTTCGGCTTCTTTCAGGCTGTGGGTCTGCTGCTTGGTCTTGCGATGGTGGTGGGCTTCATCATTTGGCTGCTGGAGCGCCGGAAGACGGAACATTTCGGCGGAGGCGCCAAGGGGCTCGGCTCCAGCTTCTGGTGGTCGACCATTGCCATGACGCAGGCGGGAGCCGCTGCAAATGCACCGGCAACGCTCCCCGGGCGGATCGTCGCGACCGGGTGGATGATCGCTTCCGTCATCGCGATAGCCGTGTTCACCGCCGGCATCACCTCCACCCTTACGCGCAGAGAACTGCAAGGCGCCGTTCACAGCTTCAACGACCTGCGATCCGTGCGCGTCGGCGCCGTCGCGAACTCTCCGACAAGCGACTACCTCACGCGCCAGCAGCTTCCCTTCCGGGCATTCCCGGACGCTCAAAGCGGCCTATCCGCATTGAGCCGCGGTCAGATCGATGCCTTCGTGCATGACAAGCCGCTCCTCGCCTGGATCGTTCGTAACGACTTCTCAGGCGCGATCCGAGTCGTCGACACCAGCTTCGGCAGCGAGAGATATGCGATCGTCTTGCCGAAAGGCAGTGCCTTGCGGCCGATGCTCGATCTTGCCGTGCTCGATCAAATCGAAAGCGATCGGTGGCAACAGACACTGTTCCTTGCTCTTGGAAACGCCCGGTCGCCCTGATGATCCCATCGGCTTTCGGCGAACTCAAATCCAGCACGGCGACAGTTGTCGGTACTGTCGTAAGGTTGTTCGCACGCATGGGTGGTATGCGGTCGTTCCTCGGAACAGAACTCCGGTGATGGCGTTCGCAACGTCAGGGCTGGGTACTTTGGCCGAAAGTGGCAGAAAGACCCGGGAGGCATGGCCGACGAACTTGGGGAAGCCTATCCTGGCAACCGGTTGTTGCGGGCGCTTATGCTCGCGCGCCTCGAATCCATTTTGCCGCATCTCGAACCGGTGAATCTGCGACAGCACCAAGTCCTTTTTCGCGCCGGCGCACCGATCGATCACCTCTACTTCATAGATCGAGGCTTGGTTTCTCGCGTCAAGGCCATGGAGGATGGTCGAGTTGTCGAGATCGGAGCTGTCGGAAACGAAGGCGTCGTCGGACTTTTCGCTATCCATGGAATCCGGGGCGCGATGTGGGAATATGCCGTCCGGATTCCGGGAATGGCGCTTCGCATCGATCGCGACACGTTCGAGCGGAAGATCACGCAAGCTGATGAAGCTTCGGCCCTTCTGCGCCGGTACAGCAGTCTGGTTGTCGATGCATTCTCGCAGATCGCCGCATGCAACCGCCTGCACTCGCTTCGGCAGCGCTGCTGCCACTGGCTTCTGGTTGCGCACGACAGCGCTGGCTCGGACAGTTTTCCTCTCACGCACGAGTTGCTCGCCCTGACGCTTGGAGTTCAGCGCTCCGGTGTATCGATCGCAGCCAATTCCCTGCAGAAGGCCGGCTTGATTCACTATAGGCACGGTCGAGTGAATATCCTCGGCCGTGCACGCCTCGAAACGGAGGCCTGCGAATGCTACGCGGCGACGCGTAGACAATTCGATGCACTATTTACGGATACGCGGCGCACGCGACGGACAGCGCGACAATTTGCTGCAGTTTCCGCGCGCATCGGTTGATTAACCAAGTCCCACGGAAGCATTTCTGGGTTGCCTCTTCGAGCAGAAGTCTGTCCGAAATCGAACAGACTTCACGAGTCCCACGGTGTCACGCTTGCGAATCGCAGGCTTGGGGATTCGAATGCTTGCTTCATCACGACGAGAGATGCCTTTGGTCAGGCATCTGCGACACTGGGTGGCACTATCCACGACGTCAGCGCTAATGCTGTATGTGTCAGACGCAAGGGCGATCGACGTCAGCACGCAAGGCGAACTCGACGCCGCGATCGCAACCGGCGCCGATCCGGTCAATATCGTGGCGGGCAATCTGGCACTGTCCGGGAGTCAGGCGTTCGCTCCCAACACTGATGTGACGGTCGCGCCCGGCGCGAGCTTGGCGCTTTCCAACGCCAATCAGATCGTGGGATCGATCGGTGGTGGCGGCATCGTCACGCTTGGCACCCAAGGTCTCGCGGTTGGGGCCAACAATACCGATACTGCGTTCTCCGGCACGATCGACATGACCAACCAGGGATACAACCCCCCTTATGGGACCTTCGCCAAGATTGGTTCAGGTACGCTGACCATCGATGGTGCCACGCTCACGCAGGGTGAAAGCTACATCGTTCAAGGCGCGATGGCGCAGACAAGCGGAAGCACGACGATCACCTATCTCGCGGTGGGTGAGGGCGTCACCGGCGGCACGCCCAATGTCGGTGCGTTGAACGTTTCGGGTGGTCTCATCACCTTCGGTACCGGCTTGCAGATCGGCGACTTCGGTGGAGTGGGCACGGTCAATCAAACGGGCGGCATAGTCAGGGTGACCCCTACCTGCGGCGACATCAGTCACTGCGCCTCGATGAACATCGGCAACCAGGGTGGCGTCGGCACATACAACGTCAGCGGCGGCGAACTTTACCTCGACGGTGGCCTCAACGGCCTTGGGCGTACCTCTGGCACAGGCAGGCCCGGAAGTGCCGGCACGCTCAACATCGGCGGTGGTGTCGTCGATCTGTCCGGCGGTGGCCGTCTCATCGTCGGATATGGCAACACGGATGCGGCTCAGGCGCAATCGCAGGGAGTAATCAATCAAACCAGCGGCATCCTGCGCGTCCATAATGGATCGACGCTCCATCTCTCCGGCCTCAACACCAGCACGGGCACATACAATCTCAACGGCGGCGCGCTCGAGATCGGCGGCAACAGCCTGCTCGCTTCCTACAACAACAATAATCCGGATTATCAGTTCAATGTCGGCGGTGGCACGATCAGGGTGATCGAGGCCCCGCTCGTGACAGGCGTGAACGCGACGTTGACCGGTGGCGTCGCTACGATCGACACGAATGGGTTGAGCGCAACATGGAGTGGCGTGCTGTCGGGGACCGGCAGCCTCGCAAAGAGCGGAGCTGGATCTCTGGCGCTGACCGGCAGCAACAGCTATGCCGGTGGAACGTTCCTGAATGGCGGCACTCTGCAGGTGACCGCGGATAGCAATCTCGGTGCGACCACGGGCGGACTGACCTTCGATGGCGGCAGCCTTCAGCTTGGCGCCGGCTTCAATACGGCGCGTGGCGTTACGCTGAACGGCAATGGCGGCGCGATCGATACGAACGGCTTCAATACGACCTTCTCAGGGACGTTCGGCGGGACGGGCGGCCTCACCAAGACAGGTGCGGGGATGCTGACCGTCGCGGGTGCCGGCTCTTACGTGGGCCCGACTCTCGTCAACGCCGGCACGCTGCAAGCGGGCGCGGCGAACGTGCTTTCCCCCAACAGCGCCTATACGGTCGCAGGCGGGACCACGCTCGACCTCAACAGCTTCAACCAGACCATCGGATCGCTTGCGGGCGCAGGTCAAGTCGCGCTGGGCTCGGCTGCGCTCACGGCCGGCAACGACAACACCTCTACGGTCTTCTCCGGCGCCATCACCGGGTCCGGTGGGCTGGTCAAGAGCGGGTCGGGCACATTCTCGCTGACAGGCGCCAGCACCTACACTGGACCGACCAACGTGAACGCGGGTGTTCTGGGCGTGGATGGCTCGCTGATATCGCCGGTGTCGGTCAATGCCGGCGGCATGCTGGTGGGCAATGGCACGATCGGCGGCCTGAGCGCAGCAAGCGGCGGCGTCGTGGCGCCGGGCCATTCGATCGGCACACTGAATGTCGCCGGTAATGTGAGCTTCGCACCAGGATCCACTTACGTTGCGGAGCTGAATCCCACGGGCCAGGCCGATCTGATCGCGGCAAGTGGACACGCCAGCCTGACAGGCGGGACGGTACAGACACTTGGCGCTTTCACGCCTGACCTCGCCTACACGATCCTGACGGCGCAAGACGGTGTCAGCGGCAGCTTCTCCGGTGTCTCGTCGGCTACCGATTATGCGTTCCTCAGTCCGATTCTGAGCTACACACCGACCTCCGTGCTGTTGACGCTCGAACAGGTCAGTAGCTTCGCGAGCGCCGCCATCACTCCGAACCAGACGAGCGTTGCCGAGGCGGCTGGCGCGCTGCCTGCGAGCAGCCCTCTATTCCAGGCGTTGCTCACCCAGCCCTCGGTTGCGGGAGCCCGGCAGGCCTTCGATGCGCTCTCGGGCGAGATACATGGCAGCGTGCAGACGACCATGCTCGATGACAGCCGCTACTTGCGCCAGGCGGTGCTCGGACGCCTGCGCCAGGCATCCTTTGCCGACCAGTTGGGACCGTTCGCAGCCCTCACGGCCGGCGGGCCGCTGCTGGCACATGCCGATTCCGCCGCGGGCAATACCGGCGCCGCACTTGCCTATGCCGGCACGAGAAGAACGGCCTTCCCCACGAAAAGTCCGCTCGCCCCGGGGCCGCCGCGCGGCCCCGATATTGCCTGGTGGGCGCAGGGCGTCGGCGCCTGGGGCAAGATAGGCAGCGATGGCAATGCTGCCGACGTGAGCCGCAACCTCGGCGGTTTCTTCTCCGGCGTCGACAGCAGCTTCGGCGCTAACTGGCGTGCCGGCATCGCCGGCGGCTATACCAATTCGAACGTGCGGGTGAATGCGCAGGCAAGCGCCGCCAATGTCGACACGGCGCATCTGGCCGCCTATGCCGGCGCCGCATACGGCCCCTGGAACCTGCGTTCAGGCGTAGCCGGGAGCTGGAGTACGATCGACACCAGCCGAGCTATCCTGTTTCCCGGCTTCGCCGACCAGGCAACGGCACGTTACAACGCCACCACCGCCCAGGTGTTTGGCGAGGTCGGCCATAGCATTCGCTTTGGCAATATCGCCGCCGAGCCGTTCGCCGGTCTGGCGTGGGTGCACCTGGATACGGACGGCTTCAGCGAGCGTGGAGGTCTTGCCGCGCTCATCGGATCGTCGACCCGCGACGATATCGGCTATTCCACCCTCGGAGCACGCATCGCCACCGGCGTCCAGCTCCAGAACGGCATGATGCTGACGCCGCGCGCCGCGTTGGCGTGGCAACATGCTTTTGGCGACGTGACGCCGGGCGCGGCGCTCGCGTTCCAGAGTTTGGGCAGCGCCTTTAGCATTTCCGGCGTGCCTCTGGCGCGCGATGCCGCGCTGGTCGAAAGCGGCGTCGATCTGAACATCAATCCGAGCGTAACGATCGGCGTGTCGTATCTGGGACAGCTTTCCGACAGAGTGAATGATCACTCGGTCAAGGGTAACCTGAGCTGGCGCTTCTGAGCGGCGGGACGCACTTGGCCGTCCACATGCAGGACGGCTCGCCCTTCGTTGGGGTTCAGACGTATCCGAGCCAATGCCAATAGGTGGCGCCGAGCAGCATTACCAGCGCAAGCGCGACGATGGTGAGCACAAGGCCGGTGCGAACGAAGTCCTTGGCCTCGAAGGTCTCGGTCCCATAGGCCACCATGTTTTGCGGCGCGTTCACCACGAGAATGAAGCCGAAACTCACGACGAACTGCAGCAACATGGTCATGCCCACCATATTGATGCCGGGCGTTGCCACATGCTGAAGGACCGCAATGACGATCGGGATCATCGCGGAAGCGAGCGCGGTCGCGCTGGCGAAGCCGAGATGGATCACTGTCAAGAACAGGCTCATCACGCCGAGGATGAACAGCGGGCTGGCGTTCTGAAGTCCAAACTTGGTCACGACCAGATTGGCCAGCCAGACGGCGCCGCCGGTCTGCAGCAGGGCTGTGCCAAGGCTGATGCCGACGCCGAACAGCACGACGGTCCCCCACGGGATCTTCGGCTGCGCCTCCTTCCACGTCATGATTCCGACGCCGGGCATGAACATCAATGCAACGGCCGCGATGGTGGTCGATGACGTATCGAAGCGGTGCAGCACGCCCTCGGTCGCCCAGAACGCAAGCAATGTCAGCGAAATCGCAAGCAGCTTCTTCTCGGACGCTTTCATCGGCCCCAATTCGGCGAGCGACTGCCGGATCGCATCGCGACCGCCGGGTACCTCCTTGACTTCCGGCGGCATCATGTGCGTCGTCACGAAATAGAGCACCACCGACATGATGATCCCGAACGGCGCCGCCGCGACGAACCATTCGCCCCAGGTGATGCTCTGGTTCAGCGTCTTCTCGATGAAACCTACGGCAACCATGTTCTGCGCCGCCGCGGTTTTGATGCCGACATTCCAGATGCTGGCCGTCTGCGTCGCGGTGATCATCAGCATGCCGGCAAAGGCGCCCTTCTTGCTGACGCCGAAGGCGGCGATGATGCCGAGCATGATCGGAACGATGCAGGCGACTCGCGCTGTCGTCGAAGGCACCAGAAACGACATGATGAAACCGACAACAATCGCACCAATCACGACGTGGCGGGTTTCGGTGCCGACGCGGGAGAGAATGAAGAGGGCGATGCGTCTGTCGAGCTTTGTGGCTGTCATGGCGGCGGCGATGAAGAGCGCGGACGCCACCAGTGCCAATGCGGTGTTGGCGAAGCCGCTGAAAGCAAGACCCAAGCCCGCGCTGGTGCCCATTGCTACGGCCGGATTGGTCAGGCTCGGTGCCGTGCCGAGCAGAAAGGCCATCAGCGCGGCGATGACCACGCCTGATACCGCGTAGTCGAGCGTCTCCGTCATCCAGACGATCACGGCAAAGGCGAGCACGGCCAGCATGCGATGGCCCGACATCGACAATCCCTGTGGTGTCGGTAACACAAGAGCAATGACCAGCACGGCAATGGCCAGCAGAAGCCCCCAGTTGGAGCGGAGCCAGGACGGTTGAGCCGGATCACCAGAGTGTGCGCCAACGGATACCGATGAATCTGCAGTCGACATGAAGTGCTCCTCTCGTCGCTCAAGACTTTGCGCGATGATTGCTGCGCTGCTTTGAGGAAGATCAAGAGGCGATGCAGATGACGGCCGCTATGCTTTCCGTTCTGACGGCAGCCCCTGCTCGATGCTTTGAAACCGCAGCGGTGCGAGGGCGACGGCACGCTCCCACCAGTCCGTCACGCGTTCGGCGAGCGCGGTGCTGCCTCGGCCCTTGCCGGGGACGATCCTGATGCCCCTGACGGCTTCGGCATGATAGCCGCGGGCGAGGCGGGTGATCTTGATGACGATGCCGGCCCGGCCCCGCTTGGTCAGCGGGACCAGCAGGCGGCCGTTGCGGCGGAGCGATTCGACCCACAGCGGATGCGGATGATTGAAGCCGGCATGGACGATGATCACATCGGCCGGCCCGCCTACGTCGTTGCAGCCGTCGCCGTGGATCACTTCGACATTCTTGTATCGCCTCAGATTGGCGGCGGCACGGCTGGCCAGTGCCTTGTTACAGTCGATGGCAAGCACCTTGCCTTGCGCACCGACGATCCTGGACAGGATCGCCGAATAATAGCCGAGCCCGCAGCCGATCTGCACGACGCGTTCTTTGTCCTTGAGGTCGAGTACATCGAAGAAATGCGCCCACTGGCTCGGCAGTCCGGTGTCGAGCTTGCGCCGTTCATCGATCGCGACCAGCACGTCGTCATAGAGATGAATGGGGTCGGCATCGGCGGTGGAGTTGTAGCCGCGTCCGGCCTCGCGGCGGATGCGCCACGGGCCATCGCCCGCAAAGTGCTCGCGCGGTACCGTGGCGAAAGCCCGCAGCAGGCATGCGGAGGAAATCTGCTCGCGTTGCCCGATCGCTTTCGCGTAGCCTCGTCTTGCCGCCGCCAGATCGCTCATCCCGCCCGGTGTAGCCCTGTCTGGTCCGCCCACGGATGCTGCCTTGATGGATTCGCGCCGAGTTCCTCCATCAGATTCCACGCCTCCTTCAGGTCCGGCGTGCGGAAGCCCTCGGCGAACTGCGCCGCGACCGGCACGAGCAGTTCGACGGCCTGCTCGCGCTTGCCGGCATCGCGCCAAAGGCGTGCCAGGCTGACGGCCGACCGCAACTCCCATGCAAGCGCGCTCTGCTGGCGGGCCAGCTCCATCGAACGGCGGAACAGCTCCTCGACGTCGTCGGCCACAGCTAACCCGCCTTGGGCAAAGGTCGTTTCACCCTGCAGGCGATAAACCTCGGCGAGGAAGAAATGGTCGCCGGTCCGCCTCGCAACCGCGAGGGCGCCGTCCAGCGTTCGCAGCGCCGCTTCCAGCCGGCCGGCTTTCGCATAGGCAGTCGCGAGCAGGCTCCTGAACCAGCAGCTCGCCAGCCAGGCGTCCATGGCTTCATAGCCCTCCAGTCCCACCCGCATCTGCTTCAGCCCTTCGTCGATCTCGCCGAGCTCGGCCATCGCCCATGCGCGCAGGATGCCTGCCTGCTGCTTCCAATGCTGGAAGCCATGATCCGACGAGACCACCATGGCGCGGTCGGCATAGTTCATGGTCCCCTCGACATCGCGCAGGTGCTGGCAAAGATAAGCGCCGAACTCGAGGGCAAAGGCGAGCGTGAATGGATGGCGCAACTGTTCGGCGTTGACGATCGCATCCTCGGTGTGCTGGCGCGCCGCATCGGGGCGGCCGAGAAACCACTGGAGATATCCGAGATAGGACAGCGAGACGACGCCGGGATCGATACCGTGCCGTTCGGTCAGTTCACCGTGCAGATCGGGGGTATAGAGCCCGTTGCAGCGCTGCAGATGATAGTGCGAAGCCGCAAATCGCCCGCGATAGAGCATGGTCATGGCAATCGACCTGTGGGCCTCGATCAGATACCCGGCATGCTGCTGTATCGATTGCGGGGTTGCGTTCGGGCGTACCCGCTTCGCGAACTGCAGGAGCTCGACGCTGAGATCATGGGCGCGCTTCAGATCGGCACGGATGAAATGGTACACCCAAAGCCCGCGGGTCGCCGTGAACACATTGGCCTCATCGTCAAGCTGGCGGCCGAGCTCGAGCGCCTGGGTGTAGTTTTCCTCGACCTCCTGCGCGGCGTAGCCCTTGGCGGCGATCAAGGCGTTGCCCAAAGCGGTGCGAAGCTCCAGCTCCATTTCGTCGCGTCGCATCATCTTGGGATGGCTTTGGGTGACGCCGAGGCCACGCCGGAGATGGCTGATCGCTTCCAGATTGGCGCCCGCTTTTGCGGACTGCTTGCCCGCCTTCAGCCAGAAACCAACGGCCGGTTCGGCTTGGCCGGATTCGGTCAGGTGATAGGCGAAAAGCTCGGGCTCGCGCTCGGTGCGTTCCGGATAGATCTCCGCGATCACCTCCGCGATCCGCGAATGCAGCCTTCGTCTTTCGCTGTGCAGGAGGCTCGAATGCGCCGCGTCCTGGATCATCACATGCTTGAAGGCATAGACCGCATCTGGCTGATGACCGCGGCGAACGATCAGCCCCGCTTGCTCGAGATGATCAAGCGCCGCCTCGATCTGCTCCGCCGGCGATTCGGCGACCGCACAAAGGATCTCATAGGAGAACTCCCGGCCGATCGTGGCCCCGATCTGTGCGATCTTCTTGAACGGCCCCATGCGATCGAGGCGCGCCATCAGCGAGTCGGTCAGGGTGGCCGGGATCGAGAGCTGGCGCCATGGTCCGGTGAAGACGTAGCGCCCATGCCGCTCGGTGAGCAGGTTGGATTCGATGACGGCCTTGGTCAGCTCTTCCAGGAACAGCGGCACGCCGTCGGTCCTGACGATGATCTCCTCGACGACTTCCCTCGGCAGCTCCCGCCGGCCTGCGACCCGCTCGACCAATGTCGTCCGCAGTTGCCGGCTGAGCCGGTTGAGCGTCAATGCCGTGATGTGGCGATGCGCATTCCAGCTCGGCTTGAATTCCGGGCGGCAGGTGACGATCACGAGGATGGCCGCGTTCTGAGCCCTCTCTACCAACAGATCGAGCACTTCCCGCGAGGTAGGATCGATCCAGTGGGCATCCTCCAAGGCGATCATCAATGGCCGGTCGCGCGCAAGCCCGACCAGATGGTTCACCAGCGCGGCGACCGTCACATCCTTGTGCTGCTGTGGCGAAAGCTCCGGCAGCGCGTGCCGATCGCCGGTCGAGATCGACAGCAGCGCCGCAAAGATCGGCACCACCTGCTGTACATTGCCCTTTGCGGCGGCCACGGCTGCCTCGAGGCTCGAAAGCGCCAGCACAGCAGAGCCTTCGCGATCAAGTCCGATCGCGAATTTGAACTGCTCGATAAACGGATAGAACGCTGTGCCGGTGTAATAGGGAGAACACTGGAACGACAACTGCCCGTGGTGCTCGCCGGCGACCCGTTCGTGAATCTCCTGGAAAATGCGCGACTTGCCGATTCCAGGCTCTCCCGACAGCAGCACGACCTGGCCATGACCCTGTTTGGCCTGTTGCCAGCGTCGCATCAGCAGGGCGATTTCCTCCTGCCGGTTGACGAGCGGCGTCAATCTCGCGCCCATCGCCGCAGCGAAGCGTGTTTCCATGCGCGCGCGCCGGACCACGCGCCAGGCCTGGACTTTTTCGGATATCCCCTTGAGCGTGTGAATGCCAAGGTTCTGGTAGTCGAACTTTCCCCTCAATAGGGATTGCGTCGAGGACGCGATGACCACCCCATTGACGGGGGCCAGCGGCTGCAGCCTGGCGGCGAGGTTCAGCGTTTCGCCGATGGCGGAGTCGCGTTCCTCGGTGCTCTGTCCGATCAGGTCTCCGACGACAGCAAGGCCGGTCGCAATTCCGATGCGAACCGCTGGCGTGTAGCTGGATGCCGCTCGCGACTCGCCGCCTTGCGCCGATGACAGCGCCTCCACGATCTCAAGCCCGGCGCGCACGGCACGCTCGGCGTCGTCTTCATGCGCATGCGGATAGCCGAAATAGATCAGGATGGCGTCGCCGATATAGCGCGCGGCGAAGCCGTCATAATGCTTCACGATCCGGACGCAGGTCTCCCTGAAGCGGCCGATGATGTCGCGCACGTCCTCGGGATCGAACTGCTCGGAGAGCGAGGTGGAGCCGACCATGTCGCAGAACATGGCGGTGAGCTGGCGCCGCTCGGCGACATTCCCTGTTCTCGGCGGGACGCTGCGACCCGCTACCGGATTGCTCGCCGGTGCGATCGGAATGAGCGAACCTATCGCGCGCTGCAGGCGCCTGCGATCACCCATCGGCAGACCAAGCTTCGCCAGATCCTCTTCGGTCAGATCGGGGATGACATCGAGGCCGATGCGGTGCTGGATGAAAAGATCGCCGTATTGGCCGAGGCCGATCTCCTCAAGCCAGTGCTTCAAGCCATCTGTCGTTTCAGAACTTGGCTTATTCTCCGGCATAATTATCCGTCGGGCTGCATCTCAGGAGAAAGGACGTGTCTCCGTTTGGTTGCGCACATTTAGGGGACTTTTGCCCGACCTTGGTCTGGACGGATTGGCGAAGTTCAAGAACAATAGCTCAACTCGAGCAAAAAGGCACGAGCTTGTCGGACGTCGCAGCCACACCGTCGCAAGGATCGGCCGGCAGCAGCACCGGAGGCCAAGCCCTTTCGTGCATCCAAGCCTTTTCGTGCATCGGGGATATCCTTGATTTCTATTCCCGCAACGCGCCCGATCGGACCGCGGTGCTTGCTCCCGGACGCGGTGCGGTGACCTATGCCGAGCTTGCCACGCGCACCAGTGATACCGTCCGTCAATTGCGCGGGCTCGGCATCGCCCAGGGCGATCGCGTGGCGCTGGTATTGCCGCGGGGCGTCGATAACGCGCTGGCCCTTATTGCGGTAGCAACAGCAGCCGTCTGCATCCCGGTCAATCCGGATCTGACCGGGGATGAATTACAGCGCTATTTCAGCGAGCTGGAGCTTGCCGCGCTCGTCACGGCTGCGGAAGCGGGCTCCGCAAGCCGGGCCGCCGCGCACGCGTTGGGGGTTGCTGTGATCGATCTGTCGCCCCGGGCCGGCCAGGGTCTTGGCGCCTTCGAATTGGCAGGTTCGTCGGTTGGGCCTGCCATTGTGGGCGGGGCCGCGCGCGGAGAGGATGATGCCTTCATCCTGCTGACCTCGGGTACGGCGTCTCGTCCCAAGATGGTACCGCTGACCCATGCGAGCGTGTGTCTTTCGGCCTACAATGCTGGGGTCGTCTTCGCGCTCGGGCCACAGGATCGCTTGCTCAACATGCTGCCGCTGTTTCACGCGCATGCCCTGATATCCGGCCTGCTCACGGCGCTCGCGGCTGGATCGAGCGTGATCTGCACCGCGGGCTTCGATGCCGTGTCCTTCTTCACCTGCCTGAAGGAGTTGAAGCCGACCTGGTATACTGCGGTGCCGACCATCCACCGCGCGCTGCTGTCCGCTTCAGAGCATGACACAGAGATGACGCGGGGGTCTTCGCTGCGCGTGATCCGCTCGGCATCGGCGTCGCTTGCCCCCGCCATCCTCCAAGGACTGGAAGCGCGGTTCGGCGTGCCCGTGATCGAGATCTACGGCATGACGGAAGGCGCATCCCAGATCGCCGCCAACCCTTGCCACTTGCGCAAGCCGGGCTCGGTCGGCCCGCCCGCCGGTCCCGAGATCGCGATCATGGACAATGAAGGCCGGCGGCTGCCCGTCGGCGAGCGCGGCGAGATCATGCTGCGCGGCCCCACCATCAGCCGGGGCTATTACGACGATCCTGAGGCGACCAGATCCGCCTTCCGGGACGGCTGGTTCAGGACCGGCGACCTCGGCTACCTCGACACGGACGGTTATCTCTTCATCGTCGGCCGCATCAAGGACGTCATCAACCGCGGCGGGCAGAAGATTTCGCCGCTGGAAGTGGAAGAGGCGTTGCTGAGCCATCCCGATGTGCTCGAGGCCGGCGCCTTCGGAATTCCGCACCAGAAGCTCGGCGAGACCGTCGGCGCAGCGATCGTGCTGCGGCCGCAGTCCGGCGCCACAGCGCATCAGCTTCGGCAGTTCGCGCGGCAGCGGCTCGCCGCCTACAAGGTGCCGAGCCTGATCCGGATGGTTCAGGCGTTGCCGAAAGGGGCGAGCGGCAAGCTCAAGCGAAGCGCGCTTGTCGAATTGGTGTCGGCCGGACCGGCAAGCGAGGACACCGAACACAGGCGTTTGCCCCGCTCTGAGTTGGAGCGGCAATTGGCCGAGATCTGGGCGAGGCTCCTGGAGGTGGAGCAGGTCAGCGTCGATCAGGACGTCTTCGCGCTGGGCGCGGATTCGCTTGCGGTGACACAAATGCTATCGCGCCTGCGTGAACAATTCGGCACCGATCTCTCGTTCAAGGACATTTTCGACGCGCCGACGGTCGCTGAGCTTGCTGGGCGGCTGCAATCGCGCGCAGCGGAACGCGACGTCGCGCTGCCGGGATGGCGCAAGACCGCAACGGAGTCAGGCCGTGCGCCGCTCTCGTTCCAGCAGCAGCGGATGTACGTCCTCACCCGGCTGGACCAGACCAAATACAATTACAATGTCGTCGAAGTGGCCCGCCTGTCCGGCCGGCTCGACGTTGCCGCATTCGAGGCGAGCATCGCAGCGCTTTGCGAGCGGCATGAGGTCTTGCGCTCGACCTTTTCCGAATGGCTGGGCGAGCCGGTGCAACGCGTCGACGCGGCGATGCCACGGCTCGAACACGTGGACTTGAAGGGATGCGCAAAGGGTGAGCGCGAAACGGCGACCCGGCGGGAAGCGCTGAAACTGGCGCACCACCAATTCGATCTCGAACATGAGCCGCCGCTCAAAATCAGGCTGCTGCGCTTCAGCGCGACCGATCATGCGCTCGTGATCAACATCCATCACCTCGTCACCGACGGCTGGTCGCAGCGGCTGTTCTGGCAGGAGCTCGAAGCGCATTATGCGGCGAGCTGCGCGGGACGCGTGGCCGCGCTGCCTCCGCTCGCTTTCCAATATCGCGATTTTGCTGCATGGCAGCAGGATTGGGCGACAACGCCGGCGGCGAAGGAGCAGTTGAGCTATTGGCGCACGCAGCTCGATGGCGTCACCACGCTGCCACTGCACATCGATCGCCCGCGTCCACAGACGTGGAGCGGTCGCGGCGCCCGGCATTACCTCGAACTGCCGCAAGGCCTGTCGGCGCGGCTGAGGTCGCTGAGCCAGGCGAAGGGCGTCACGCCGTTCATGACGCTGCTCGCGGCGTTTCAATGCCTGCTCCATCGCTACACCGGCCATGAGGATGTCGCGATCGGCTCGCTGATCGCGAACCGCAACCAGATCCAGACCGAATGCCTGATCGGGCTATTTGCCAACACCGTGATCCTGCGCACCGACTGCTCCGGCGATCCGACCTTCGGCGAGCTGCTGCGGCGGGTGCGGCAGGTCACGCTCGATGCCTATCGCAACCAGGATCTACCGATCGAGGAGGTGCTGCAGGCGCTGCAGGTGTCGCGCAGCCGCGACGGCAATCCGCTATTTCCGGTGATGTTCATCCTGCAGAGCGCTTCGATCGAGGCGGCGACGTTTCCGGGATTGTCGACGCAGCGTCTCGAGATCGATCCGCAGATTTCGCGCTTCGACATCACGCTCGAGCTGGTCGAGACCGACGGCCGTTTTTCAGGCTTCTTCGAATACAGCACCGACCTGTTCGATGCTTCGACGATTGCGGGAATGGCGGCACATTTCGAGCGGCTTCTGAGCGCTGTCATTGCCGATCCCGAGGAGCAGATTTCGCGATTGCCGCTGCTGTCGCCGGCGGAGCGCCGCCGCGCGCTGGCGGATTGCAATGGGGTCGAAGCCGATTACAGTGTCTTCGATCTCTCCGAACGGTTCGACCAGCAGGTCGCACGTGCGCCGGAGGCGATCGCAGTCTCCGCAGGCGAGATGCGTCTCAGCTACCGTGAGCTCGCCGATCGCATTGCGGCGATCGCCGCGCGGCTCGCGCAGGAGGGGATAGGCGACGAGAGGCTGGTCGCGCTGTTCGTCGAGCGAAGCCCCGATTTGCTGGCTGCGATGCTCGCAGTACAGCGCGTCGGCGCGGTCTTCCTTTGCCTGGACCCGGCGCAGCCCGCCGCGCGGCTGGCCGAGATCCTGACATCCAGCGGTGCGGGTTTGCTGTTGGTCGGTGCAAGCTGCTCCTCGGCGCTACAGGAAGTGCTTTCCCGCTCGCCCATTCGGCAGCGCATGCCGATTGTCCATCTTGAAGGCCTGGCCGCCGCCAATCCGGTCAAGCCGGCGCGGCGCGCGCCATCGAGGCTTGCCTATGTCATCTACACCTCGGGCTCGTCGGGGACGCCGAAGGGCGTGATGATCGAGCAGCGAGGATTGTCCAATCATCTCGCGTCCCTGATCTCCGAGCTTGGCCTGTCGTCTGCGGACGTGATCGCGCAGACTGCGCCGCAGAGCTTTGTGATCTCGGTCTGGCAGTTTCTCGCCGGTCCCGTAGTCGGTGCGCGCGTCCACATTTGTGCCGACGAGATCGTGCGCGATCCCGAACTGCTCGCGCCAGAAATCGAGCGGGCAGGGGTGACGGTGCTGCAGATCGTGCCATCGCTGCTGCGGGTTATCCTTGAACAAGCCGACCAACCGCCGGTGCCGCGCGCTTTCTCCCGCCTGCGCCTCCTGATCTCGACCGGCGAGCCGCTCGCCGTCGATCTCTGCTGCGCCTGGTTCAGGCGGTTTCCGGATGTGCCACTGGTCGACGCCTACGGCGCATCGGAGTGCTCCGATGACGTCGGGCTCAATCGCCTCACCAAGCCGCCGGCGCTCGCGACCAGCGTTCCGATCGGCCGCCCCTTGCCCAATACGCGCCTCTATGTGCTCGATCCGCATCTGCAGCCGGTGCCGGCCGGGATCGTGGGGGAGCTCTGTGTCGGCGGCGCGGGGGTCGGGCGCGGCTACATCAATGATCCCGGGCAGACAGATGCGCGCTTCCTGCGCGACCCGCTTTCGCAAGATGCGGACGCGCGTTTGTATCGGACCGGCGATCTCGCCCGGCGCCGCGCTGACGGCACGATCGAGTGCCTTGGCCGTATCGACGATCAGGTGAAGATCCGCGGCTATCGGATCGAGCTGAAGGAGATCGAGCATGTTCTGCTTGATCATCCGGATATCCGTGCCGCCATCGTCGAGCCGCGCGACGCCGGCGGTGAGATCCGCCTGGTCGCGCACATCGTTGCGGCTTCGGGCAGCCGGCCGGATGCCGGTGCACTGCGCGATTTCCTCAAGAACAGGCTGCCGGGCTACATGGTGCCCGCAGCCTTCCTGTTCCTCGAACGCATTCCGCTGAACAGCCACGGCAAGGTCGACCGTGTTGGGCTGAGGGGAGCGTACCAATCCGAGCCGACAGCCGCCCGCGTGACGATATCGGCGCGGCGCAGCACCGAGAAGACGCTGACCGATATCTGGATCGATCTGCTGAAAGTCCCCAGCATCGGCGTCACCGACAATTTTTTCGACCTTGGCGGCCATTCATTGTTGGCGGGCCAGGCGATGGCGCGTGTCGCGCGGGCGTTCGGCGTGTCGTTGCCGATCAAGTCGATCTTCGAGGCGCCGACCGTGGCAGAACTCGCGCAGCGCATCGACGATGCGTTGGCAAGGAAACCGCAGCAGGTTCTGCCGATTATTCCGGATGTCGTGGAAACGGGTTCGCGCCTGCCGTCCATCGCGCAGGCCCAGATGCTCGGCGTCGAGCGCGAGCTTCCGGGGCTTCCTCTGTTCAACCTGCCCTTTGCACTGCGGCTGCAGGGGCCGCTCGATCTCGCCGCGCTGAAGAAGAGTCTTGGTGAGGTGATGCGCCGTCACGAGTCGCTGCGCACCGCCTTGGGCTGGGATGGCGACGAGCCTGTGGTCATGATCACGCCGCCCGGCAAGCGCGCCGCGCCATTGAACGTCGAAGATCTGACGGTGCGCGGATCGCCGGGCGACAAGCGCGTCAGCCAACTGCAATTAAGGAAGGCCAGGCTCCGCGCCGAGCAGGAAGCCCGGACGCCATTTGACCTCACACGCGCGCCGCTATGGCGGGCGCGCCTGTTGCGATTGGGGCCAGACGACCATGTGCTGCTGCTCACGATCCATCACGCCATCGCCGATGGCTGGTCAATCGGAATCCTCTTTGACGAGATCTCGCAACGCTATGCGTCGCTCGTGGATCGTCGCTCGGTACCGGCGCTGCAACCGGCGTTGCCGTTCTCCGATACGGCGCGTCGTCAGCGCGGATGGTGTGCCACCGATGCGGCGGAGCGGCAGGCCAGCTATTGGAAGGAGAATTTGCGCGGGGCCGCGCCGGTCTTTGGCGATGCCGCTGGCGTCGCGCCAGCCCCACCCAGCGATCATCAGCCGGTGCGCCTGTCGGGCGATCTGGTCGCAGCGCTGACCGCCTTTGCGAGCCGGGAGAACGGCACGCTGTTCATGGCGCTGTTGACCGGCCTGAAGACACTGCTTGCGATACAAACCGGCCGCGATGACATTTGCGTTGCCACTGCGATGGCCAATCGCTCCCGGCCTGATACTGAGCAGGTGATCGGACCATTCGAGAACACCGTGATCGTCCGCACCCGCATCGATCCAGGACTTTCGTTCCGACAGGCCTTCGCCCGCGTGCGCGACAGCGTTCTCGAAGCTCATGCCAGACAGGAATTGCCCTTCAACATTCTCGCCGCGCGGCTCGCGGAAGCGGGCATCGATCCGGCCTCCCTGATCCAGGTCTACTTCGCCTTGCAGAATCCGCTGCGCCAGCCGCTGAAGTTTTCGGATGTGAAGATACGCACGCTTGGAAGCGCCTACCGCGAAGGGCAGCCGGTGCTGCCGGTCGATCAGACCTGGCTCTCGCTGATGCTGAAGGAGCGGCCGACTGGCATCACCGGCTCGTGCAGCTACAAGCGCGAGCTGTTCGGACACCATGTGATTCCACAATGGATGGAGGATCTTGTCGTGATCCTCACGCGCGCTGCAGCGCAACCCAGTGCGTCGTTGCAACGTTTGCTCCGTCGTCGCGCCGCGTAATGCGCGCAGTCCGCAATCACTCCAGGCTGTAACGAGCGAGAAAACTACCTTGATTATTTGTCGCTTCGCGAGCAACATTGTTCTCGCGCCTGACAAGGTCGCGGGAAACCCGGGGTATTTACTATGGGATTTGTTCCGTATCTTGATTTCGATAAATTGACACCCGACGAAAAGAAGAACCTGAGGGATTTGCTCAAAAGTGAGCGGGATCAGCTCAGGATCGCTTTGGCCTTGGCTGAAAAGGGTTTGGCGAAGTTGGGCAAGTCGGCCAAGAAGGCCAAAAAGAAGAAGAAAAAGAAGAGCAGGTAGACGCTGCGCGAGATCGATGCCATGCGCATCAGGGCGCGAGGCCGCGGGCTCGATCTGCCGTTCGATCAGTTTTCAAGGCTGATCTCCGGCCGGCAGATCGGCTTCGGGCCGCACATCTCGGACGATCCTCCCATCGTGCATCGCCCATGGTCGCTCGCGCGCGGCGCTTGCCCGGCATGACCGCGAGCAAGCGCAAATCCCGATCATCCGAGCTGTCGGCGACGAAAACCAGGCTCCGCGTATTCCCCGCCGTTTCGCGCAACCGCGATCCTACAAAATATGCCGACGAGCTGATGCGGATCGCGCATTTCGCCGACCGCAACGGCTTCGAAGGAATCTTGCTGTTTGCCGGCAATGACGTATTCGTCGAGCCGTGGGCGATGGCCCAGCATATCCTCGCGCACACGCAACGTTGCGCGCCGCTGATCGCGGTCAATCCGGTCTATCTGCATCCGTTCACCGCGGCGAAGCTGATCTCCTCCTTTGCACTGCTCTACGGCCGGAAAGTCTATCTGAACATGATCACGGGGACCGCGCTGAGCGATCTGCACGGGCTGGGCGACGAGCAGTCCCATGCCGAGCGATATGCAAGGCTAGGCGAGTTCATCGCCGTGGTGCGCCAATTGCTCACGAGCGCGCGGCTCCTCAGTTTCCGGGGCAGGTTCTACACCACGAACGATCTGCAAATCTGGCCGCGCCTGCCGGCGGAATTGATGCCGGAATTCCTGATCGCGGGCCAATCGGACGATGCGCGCCGCGTGGGAGCGGAGATGCAATGCCTGATGATGCAGATGCTCCCGCCCGATCTCGAGCGGGGAATAAAGGCTCCCGGGTTGAATTTCGGGATCTTTGCGAGGGAAAGCCGCGAGGAGGCGAGGCGGGCCGCAAAGCTTCGATTTCGGGATAGCGACGACAATCGCGAATTGTTCAAGCTGACGATGGAGAACACCGATTCCGTCTGGAAACGGCGGCTTGGCGACGATGAGCAGGACGGCGCGATCCACCACAACGGCTACTGGCTGCTTCCCTTCCTGACCTTCCAGGCGGATTGCCCGTATCTCGTCGGTAGCTATGCCGACATCGGCGCAAAGCTGCGCAGCTTCGCGGAATTGGGCGTCGGCAATATCATCCTCGACGTGGTCGCGGACGAGGAGGAACTCGAGCATGTCCGCAAGGCGCTCGCCTGCAGCGGCGTGTTCTGATGGCGCATTGATTTGCTGCTTACTTGGTCGGGCGGCGTCCCGTGCGCGGATTGAGCGGAGCGGTCGGCGGTCGCCGCAGCGCTTCGGGCAGGAACGGCTCGTCCGGCTCGGGCGAGGGATCGGCGCGGACGTCGGCCGCGGTCTGCGCCCGCTCATGCGGGCTCTGATTGTCCTTGAACTTGCGCTTCACGTCGACGCCGCTGACGGGATCGTTGACGCCATGCTGGATGTCTCTGGTGTCCGTCATGATGTGTCTTCCGAAAGATCGGCGCTTCCAATTGAGAACGCCCGTGGTGACCCGTCGTTCCTCGGGTTCCCGGCCGTTGGCTGCACGTCGGACCCAGCCATCAAACCCCGATCGCGTTCTTCGCCACCACGTCGCGATAGAATTCCGCACTCAGTTTCGGCACCCGCGCTTGCGTCTCGAAGTCGACCCGGTAGAGCCCAAAGCGCTTCTCGTAGCCGAAGATCCACTCGAAATTGTCCATCAGGCTCCAGAGAAAATAGCCGCGCACCGGGATGCCCTCCGATGTCGCGCGCTGGAGTTGCGTCAAATAGTTGCGCAGATACATGATGCGATCGAGATCGTAGACTTTGCCATCGGCCGTGAGCTTGTCCTCGGACGAGGTGCCGTTCTCGCTGATATAGATATTCTCGATATTCCAGATCTTGGCCGCGAGCCTTGGCGCCCAATAGATCGTCTCCGGACCGATTCGCAGCCATTCCGAGTTCATGTGCGGGAACGAGGTCGGGAACGGGAGTACGTTGAAATGCGGCTTGCGGTCTGAGGCCGTGATGTAGAATTGCGGCGCGTAGATGTTGAGCCCGACGAAATCGGTCGGCGAAGCGATGATCTTCAGTTCCTCGGGGGTGAATTTGGGCGCGTTGGCACCGGCATATTCGAGGAAGCCCTCGGTGTATTTGCCCTCCAGGATCACGCCGAGGAAACCCGCGTTCAATTCGCGCGTGGCTATCTCGGCGGCGCGGATGTTTTCCGGCGTTGCGATGGCGGGCACGCAAGCCGCGATATTCTCGGCGACGCCGACCCTGGTGCCGGCGCGTCCCTTGGCGCGGATCGCCTGCACCGCAAACCCATGACCGAGCGCGACGTGATGGCGGACCTGGTTCAATTGCGCGGTCGGCAGTTTGAGTCCGGGAGCGTCGATGCCCCAGCCGTAGCCGAAATTGACGAACCTGCCGGCCTCGTTGACGGTGAAGATGTTCTTCACCCGGTCGGTGATGTGCTCCGCGATATAGGCCGCATAGTCGCCGAACGCCTTTGAGGTCTCGCTCGATTGCCAACCGCCGACGCGGTCTTCCAGCGCTTGCGGCAGATCCCAGTGATAGAGCGTGGCGTAGGGCTCGATGCCGTTGGCGAGCAATTCGTCGATCAGGCGGTTGTAGAAGTCGAGCCCTTTCGGGTTCGGCGCACCTGCACCTTCCGGAAACACCCGCGGCCAGGCGATGGAGAATCGATAAGACTTGACGCCGAGATCCCTGATCAGGGCTACGTCCTGCTTGTAGCGGTGATAGTGCTCGTTGGCGCGGTCGCCATTGCTGTTGTCCTCGATCTTGCCGGGCGTGTGGCTGAATGTGTCCCAGATCGAGCGGCCGCGGCCGTCCTCGTTGACCGCGCCCTCGATCTGGTAGGACGAGGTCGCGGTGCCCCAGACAAAGCCGGCGGGAAACGGGCCGGGCGCGTGCGGGTCGGCGGCAGCGGCCGGAGTCACGTTGCGCTCTGCGGCAGCGGCCGGCGTCGCCGCCATGCCGAGCGCGGAAATGCCCGCAAGCTTGGCGAAATGCCGGCGCGAAAATCTACCGAACATCGGTCACTCCGGTCGGGTTGGCATCGATCTGATAGGCCGAGATCCGGTCGATCTCGAAGGCGATGCTTTTGGGCGAACTGGCATCGACGAAGCCGACGCCGAGAAAGAATTTCGATCCCATCGCAAGATTGACGATCATGTACATCGGATCGTCGTATCCGATGGGGACCCTGATGTCGGACACCGGCTTGCGGTCGATCAAGTAGATCAGCCGATCCTCTTGCCACAGCACACCGTAATTGTGGAATTCGGATTCCGCGCCGGGGATGTTGAAATCAAACCCACAGGACTGGATGCGCTGTGTCGAAGGAATCCGCCAGTGCGTCGTCATCACGATGTCGCCGGGCCGCTCGCCCCGTCCTTCCACGACGTCGATTTCCGGAGGCCAGCCGCCGTCGTCGGCGAGCATCCAGAACGCCGGCCACACGCCGCGGCCCAGTGGGATCTTCGCGCGGATTTCGAAATAGCCGTATTTCTGCGAGAACTTGCCCTGCGTCGTCAGGATGCCCGAGATGTACTCATTGTCGAACAGCGCCGGCTTCAGATCGGGCGGCGTGCGGCTGGCGACGATTGACAGCACGCCGTTATGAACCCTGAACGGGTCAAGTCCCAGCGGGGTGTTCATTCGGCCGCCATAGCGGGGATCGACATAGATCTGCTGCTCGCCATTGGCGCTGGTCTTGCGTTTGAAATCGGAGCCGTCGCCGCCCCAATAGCGGGCCTCCGGCCACGCCGCACCGCCGGCATAATGCGGCACCCACCTTCCGTCCGCCAGCGGATGTTCGTTGAAATCGTCGCTGAAGGTCCGGTGCAGCGACCGGAAGGTCAGCGACGTGGGCGGCTGATCTTCGACGCGGCGGCACTCAGTGGTGGTTGGATCGGTGGTCACCTGCAAGGTGAGCGCTGCCGGCGCCGCTTCGAGATCGTCCTGGGCGAGGGCGGGCGCCGTCACGGCGACATAACCGATCGCAAGCAGAACTCTCGGGGTCAATTCGCCGATCATCTCCGGCCTGCAAGGGGTAGGTTAATCCACGTTAACCTTTCACGCCACTTTCGGGCAAGTCGCGTGTGGGGGCGCATACGGGACATCGTACTGGAATGTAACGCAGCGGTGATTGCCGCGGCGGTTCCCGTTAACCTGATGTCAACGATCCAAGCAGGCGGCGCTTCAACAGAATGTTAGCGGCTTCTACTCATAGTGGGTCGATCGTCCAGGGGTGTGTGCGTGCGTTCATGATGCGGCGATGGCCCTATCTGGCCAGGAGTGCGCTGGTCGCGGCCAGCGTGGCCGCCTTTGCGGCAGGCGGACATTTTGTCGCGACCACCGCGATCGACGCGCAGCAATCCAAGCAGCTTGAGGAATTGGCCAATATCGCGCTGCGACGCTCCGAAGTCGCGGTGGATTCCAGCGTTGCCACGCTCAACGACGTCATGCGGCGCGGTCCGATGACCTGCGATGCGGCTTCCCTCCAGGCCGTGCGCCTCAAGGTCTATCAGCGTTCCCAGGTCAAGGACATCCGCCTCGTCAACCGGGAAGGATCGGTGATCTGCTCGGCCTATTCGGAGACGCTCGAGTTCGACAATGAATGGGTCACGCGGCCGCGCATGCTGCGGACCGCCGATCACAGCCTCCTGCTGTTTCGGGTCGACCAGATCAATGGCGTCGCGCTTGGCGTCTTGAAGGACATCGATGCGAAGTCTTCGCTGGTCGCCATCCTTGGCGTCAGCGCCACCCTGTTTGACATCCTGCCCGCGGAATTGCGTGACCACGGCGAGGTGGTGGCCCAGCTCGACAACAGCGCCGATATCGGGCGATTTGCCGCCTCGCAGGTGTTTGACGCGACCGACGCCGTGACCTTCAGCAGCGCATCGCACCGCTATCCCTTGCGCGCACTGGTCCGGGTCGCGCCCGACGCCCTGCGGCATTGGAACAGGGACGGCTATTGGCCGTCGATGCTGCTCGGCGCCGTGCTCGGCCTCGCTTTCGGCCTGTTGCTGACGCGGGCAGTGGCGCGCCTGGAAGGGCCGATTGCCGATATCGACCGCGGCTTGGCGCGGCACGAATTCGAGCCGTACTTCCAGCCGACCTTCGATCTGCGCTTTGGCGCGATCGGGGGGTGCGAGGTGCTGGCGCGTTGGGTGCACCGGGACGGCAGCGTCACGCCGCCGATGAATTTCATTCCGCTTGCTGAATCCAGTGGCCGCATCGAGGCGATCACCTGGCAGATCCTCGCATTGGCCTTGAAGGAGATGCGCCCGCGGCTTGCGGCGGACAAATATTTCAAGATGTCGGTCAACATCACTCCGCGCCATCTGCTCAGCGAGGGTTTTGTCGACCGGCTTCGCCGTGAGGTCAGGGACAGCGGCGTCTCGGCGCGCCAGATCGTGATCGAGGTGACCGAGCGCGAAGCATTTCCGGACCTGGAGAAGGCGGCTGCCGTCATCGAAGCGTTGCGCGAGCACGGTTTCAAGGTCGCGATGGACGATGTCGGCGTCGGCCACAGCGGTCTGTCCCAGATCAAGCGGCTCGGGGTCAACACCATGAAGATCGACAAGTTCTTCGTCGATACCATCGTGCAGGATGGTTCGGCTGCGACCATCGTCGAGATGCTGGTGCGGCTCGCGGCGAAGCTCAGGATGAACGTGATCGCCGAGGGCATCGAGACGGCCGAACAGCGCCAGGCGCTGCTCGGTTGCGGCGTCGAGGCCGGCCAGGGCTACCTGGTGTCGCCGCCATTGCCCTATGCAAAGTTCGACGAATTCCTCGTCGCATATGAGGCCCGGATAGAGGCCGAGGCGGTTGTTCGGCAGGCCTCGGTCGCCTGACTGTGGTGCCATTTAGTTGAAGCTTCACCTCTCCCGCTTGCGGGAGAGGCGTAGGCCGCCTTCGGCGGCCGTCCTTGGAGAACGCCGAAGCGGCGCTTCGGCTATGGCGCAGCGCCGGGTGAGGGCTCTCTCCTACGGTCGAATAGCGTGAATCGCGGATAGAGCCCCTCACCCCAACCCTCTCCCCGTAAGAACGGGGAGAGGGAGCACGGCAGTGATCGCGCGCGCCGCATAACGCTTTGCCTGCACCCGGCTCGCCCCTATAGTGATGTCTCAAAGACAGCATTGGTCCTGAGAGGTCACGTGACTGCACCAAATCCTGCAGCAGGCAAGCCGGTCGATCCCGCTTCGCTTGCGAACATCCCGCGGCTCGTCACGGCGTATTTTGCATCGAAGCCCGATCCCGCCGACGCCACGCAACGGGTTTCCTTCGGAACCTCGGGCCATCGCGGTTCCTCGCTGCGGAATTCCTTCAATGAGGATCATATCCTCGCAACCACGCAGGCGATCTGCGACTATCGCCGCGAGGCCGGGCTGACCGGGCCGCTGTTCATTGGCATCGACACCCACGCGCTGGCGGAACCGGCGCTGGCGAGCGCGGTCGAGGTGTTCGCCGGCAACGGCGTCGAGATCATGATCGACGAGCGCGGCGGCTATACGCCGACGCCGGTCATCTCGCACGCGATCCTTACTTACAACAAGGGCAAGACCTCCGGCCTTGCGGATGGTGTTGTCATCACGCCGTCACATAATCCGCCGGAAGATGGCGGCTACAAATACAACCCGCCGCATGGCGGGCCCGCCGATACTGACGTCACCGGCATCATCGAGAAGAACGCCAACCGCTATCTGGAAGCCGGCTTGAAAGGCGTCGCGCGGATGGTTTACGACCGCGCACGCAAGGCGCCGTCGACGCATCTTTACGATTACATCACGCCCTGTGTCGCCGATCTCGGCAACACGGTCGACCTGGCGTTGGTCAGATCCGCTGGCGTGAGGATCGGCATCGATCCGCTCGGCGGCGCGGCGGTGCATTTCTGGCAGCCGATCATCGAGCGCCATGGGATCAACGCCAGCGTAGTGAACAATGCGGTCGATCCGGCCTTCCGTTTCATGACCGCGGACTGGGACGGCAAGATCCGCATGGATTGCTCCTCGCCCTACGCGATGGCGAGCCTGATCCAGATGCGCGAGAAGTTCGATGTCGCGTTCGCCAACGACACCGATGCTGACAGACATGGCATCGTGACGCGCTCGAACGGCTTGATGAACCCCAACCATTTCCTTGCGGTATCGATCGCCTATCTGTTCGGCCAACGCCCGCAATGGGGCGCGAACGCCGCGATCGGCAAGACTATCGTCTCCTCCTCGATCATCGATCGCGTCGCGAAGAAGCTGAACCGCAAGCTGGTGGAGACGCCGGTCGGCTTCAAATGGTTCGTCGAGGGGCTCGGCACCGGCGCGTTCGGCTTCGCGGGCGAGGAGAGCGCCGGCGCCTCCTTCCTGAAGCGCGACGGCTCGGTGTGGACCACTGACAAGGACGGCATCATCCTGGGCCTGCTTGCGGCGGAGATCATCGCCAAAACGGGTCGCGACCCGAGCCAGCTCTTCGCTGATCTCACCGCTGAGCTCGGCGTGCCCTTCTATGAGCGCATCGACGTCGCGGCAACGCCGAAGCAGAAGAGCGCGCTCAAGGCTGTGGGTCCGGAGCAACTCAACATGAAGGAGCTCGCCGGCGAGCCGGTCCGCGTGGTCAGGACCAAGGCGCCGGGCAACGACCAATCCTTCGGCGGCGTCAAGGTTGAGACCGATTCCGGGTGGTTCGCGGCGCGGCCGTCGGGGACCGAGGATGTCTACAAGATCTACGCCGAAAGCTTCCGCGGGGAGGATCACCTGAAGCGGATCCAGAGCGACGCGCAGGCGGCGATCGCGAAAGTTTTCGGATAGGGGCCTGCCATCATCGCCATGCGTATTCTGCTCACCGGTTCCTCCGGCTGGCTGGGGCGCTTTCTCGCGCCGAGACTGGGGCAAGCCGGCCATCACGTGATCGGCCTCGACATCGTCGCGGGCGAAGCGACTGATGTGATTGGCTCGGTCGCCGACCGCGCGGTCGTCGAGCGGGTGTTCGCCGATCACGGCATCGAAGCCGTGATCCATGCGGGCGCCCTGCACAAGCCGGATATCGTGCGCTTTTCGCCGCAGGCCTTTGTCGACGTCAACGTATCAGGCACGCTCAATCTGCTGCAGGCGGCGGTCGCCGCGCGTCAGGACCGTTTCATCTTCACCTCGACGACGTCGCTGATGATCTCGCAGGCGATCAGGGAAGGCGAGGGACATGCCGCGGTCTGGCTCGACGAGACGGCGGGCCCGCTCGAGCCGCGCAATATCTACGGCGTGACCAAGCTTGCCGCCGAGGGGCTATGCCGCATCTATAGCCGCGAGCACGGGCTGAACTGCGCCGTGCTGCGCACCAGCCGCTTCTTTCCGGAGGAAGATGACACCGAGCGCGGATTTTCCGGCGAGAATCTCAAGGCGAACGAATTCCTGCACCGCCGCCTCACCGTCGAGGACGCCGCGGACGCGCATCTGGCGGCGCTCGACCGGGCGAAAGGCTTCGAGATATTCATCGTCAGCGCGCCGCCGCCTTTCGCGCCGGCCGAGGTCGAGGCGCTGAAATCAGATGCAGCAAGCGTGATCGCGCGCCATTTCCCTGACGTGGCCGCGCTCTACGCCAAGCGGAATTGGCGCTTGCCGCACAGCATCGGCCGCATCTACGATCCCGCCAAGGCCGAGCGTCTGCTCGGCTTCCGCGCCCGGACCGACTTTGCCGAAGTGCTTGACGCGCTGCGCAGCGGCGCGCCGCTTCCCTTCGCGCACGATCCCGACTATGTCTCGCCGTCCACGAGGTTGCAGCATGGCTGATTTCCACGGCGTCTTTCCCTACCTGGTCTCGCCGCTCGATCCCGCCGGCCATATCCGCACCGAGGTGCTGGGCCGGCTGTGCGATGATTTGATCAAGGCGGGCGTGCACGGATTGACGCCGCTCGGCTCGACCGGCGAATTCGCCTATCTCAACAATGCGCAACGCGCGCAGGTGGTGCAGACGACCATCGAGGCGGCCAATGGCCGCGTGCCGGTCGTTGCCGGCGTCGCCTCGACCTCGACGGCTGATGCGGTGGCGCAGGCCAAGGCCTATCAGAAGCGCGGCGCCGACGGGATTCTCGCGATCCTCGAAGCCTATTTCCCACTGCCGGACGCACGCGTCGAATCCTACTTCCGCGCCATCGCGGACGCGGTCGACATTCCCGTGGTGATCTACACCAATCCGCAATTCCAGCGTTCGGACCTGACGCTCGACGTCATCGAGCGCCTCGCCGCCCATCCGCGCATCGGCTACATCAAGGATGCCTCGACCAACACTGGCCGGCTGTTGTCGATCATGAATCGCTGCGGCGACAACATCAAAGTGTTCTCGGCCTCGGCCCATATTCCCGCCGCCGTGATGCTGACCGGCGGGCTTGGTTGGATGGCTGGCCCCGCTTGCATCATCCCGCGGCAGAGCGTCGAGCTCTACAATCTCTGCCGCCGCGGGCGCTGGGACGAGGCGATGGCGCTGCAGCGAAAGCTCTGGCGCATCAACGAGGCCTTCGCTCGCTTCAACCTCGCCGCCTGCATCAAGGCCGGCCTCTCGATCCAGGGCTACGACGTCGGCGACCCCATCCCGCCACAGGCGCCGCTGACGCACGATCAGCGCAAGCTGGTCGAAGCGGCGCTGCAGGAGCTGGACTCGTAGTCTTGTAGATTCCATGGGGCGGTGAGCGCGCCCTTTCCGGTAGGTTTGGGTTTCCACACTCGAACCATCGGAGAGTCTGATGCAAGCATCGACCAAGAGCACGCCCACCGCCGGGCATTGTGGCACGATTTTCGTTGCGATCGAACTGCGTCAGAAGACGTGGCTGGTGACGCTGCACAGTCCGGATCGGGACCGGATATCGCGCCACAAGCTGGAAGGCGGCGATCATGCCGGGCTGCTGGCGCTGATCGAGGAGGTCAAGGCGCGGGCGCCGTCGAAGCTTGGCGCGGCGCCGCGGGTGGTGAGCTGCTACGAGGCCGGCTATGACGGC